>JAGAOS010000033.1 GCA_017623575.1 Clostridia bacterium | reverse complement strand
TATGCCTAAACGACAGTGAAATATATTAAATTTCGGCTTTGAGGAGTAGTGCACACTCCTTAAAAGCCACAAAATTCCGCTTATTTGATTTTTTGAAGTACACTTAAGCTATTTACCCTAACTTCACTTTTTCATTTAAGCTAATCAATCCAAGAGGGGAAAATCGAAACTAAAGGATGCAGAAAAACAAGTTTTGGGTTTGAAAAATCTTTTTTAAAAAAAGGCTTGACAAATGTAATTTTTTGTTATATAATGGGTACGAAGAAAAAAGAACAAATGTTCTTTTTGCAAAAAACCTTTTAAATAAAGGCTTTTCACCTATTTTATATAAATTAATCAAATGGAGGAATTATTAATGGGTACTACATTTTCTTTACTTACAATATTAGAGGTTGCGCTTGGAATTTTCTTTATTTGGGGCTTTTGGAACGAAGAAAAGCTTGCCGATTTTGAGGATAAAATTTTCGCTAAAATGGGTATTCAGCGCCGCAAAAAACATACAGCAAAAATCACTCAGTTCAAAGGCGGTACTTCCCCTAAGCGTGACCGTAATTGCATCTGATTTTTAAAACCCAATTTTAAAAATTTGTCTTCACTTTTATCCTTTTCATAATACTGCAGTTGGACGGTTTCGTGTTACCTTTCACGGTTCCGTCCTTCTGCATTTATAAATCTTTAAAGGAGGCGGTAGTATTAAAGATTTAAATAAAATCATTGAATATGTTCTTATAGATTATGAGGACAAGCATAAACCCACAAGCGATGTTACTTATACTGATGAGCCAATAATTTTTCCCGCCTCTAAAATGAAATGCTATCTTCCTGAAAAATATGTTGAAATGAAAAATCTGGCTGCAAATTTTAATTTTTATTCCAATACTGAGGGTGAGATCTTTTATAAGCAAGCAAAGCTTATGGAGCATTTTGAGGACGATTTTGATTATGACGGGATTTTTGCCCGCTCTTTTCCAACCTACCGTCTTATGAATGACCAGCAGCTTAGGGGTTATTTTTCTTTTCGAACAAAAGTGCGTAGGGGAGATATTAAAAAATCCTGCACTTCATTCGCCTATGTTTATTGCTATGAGCTGTTACACGGAATAGGAGTCGCAGATGCCGCAGATGGTTATAACAAGCTCTTGGAATTTTGCAAAACCTACAGTGCTATTGACACTATGTTTGGCGATTGTTATATTCAGTGGCTTAATGATTATGTTGTTTATAATAATTTAGATAAAAACTTGTTAAAAAATATAAGCAGTTCTGATTTTGATGAATCCCTTGGGGTAATTTCCAATCCGTTTAATGTGGATGATGAAAAATTATTTGCAGCCTTGGATAGCCTTTCGGCATACCATTATCATAGCTCAAAAGCATATAAAACCGCCCCAGATGATATGAAACTGCTCACCTGCAATGTCTTTAGGGCGGTTATGGAGTATTATAATAAAAATCGACAAAAAGGTTTTATCGAAACGGCTTTTGGTAGAATTATGTCAGGACCATATATAATGTTCAAAGCGGCAATCTTCTATGATTATAAAAAGTATTCGCATTATAGTTATAAAATAAGTGAAACACTAAGCTATTCCTGTAAACAAGGTCATTGGAGCAGAGAACGGTTTTTCGGTTACCGAAGTGAAAATAAAGAGCTTGGCAATCTATTTAAAAATATAGATGCCGCTTATAGAAGCTTCCTTGGAGTAAAGCCTGTAATAAAACGGGTGGTTGAGAATAAAATTTATACCAACATAATTCAAAATGAAATTATAAAGCTTAATGAAATTAAAAAACAAAGGCAGTTTGATTCTGTTAAAATAGATTTTTCAAAATTAAGTGAAATACGGGTAGCGTCAGAAGCTACAAGAGATAAGCTTATTGTTGATGATGAGCCGGAAGAAAATATTGATGTTGTAGCCTTTACAGAGCCAATTATTAATGAAGCGGAAAAACAAACCAACCAAAGCACTACGGAAAAACTTGGCTTGGATGAAACGGCGCTTTTATTTCTCACAGCACTTCTTAAAGGCGAAGAATATATTGCAGAACTCAAAAATCGTGGGATTATGGTGTCTGTTCTGGCAGACCGTATTAACGATTCCTTATTTGAGCTTTTTGGCGATACTGTAATTGAATTTGATGGTGATAGTCCAAGTGTTATAGAAGATTATGCAGATGAATTGAAAGGGATGCTGAATTTATGAAAATACCAAAAAGAATAGCTGCCGCAGTTATAAACTCCTTAAAGGGTGGCGTTGTACCGCGTATAGGTCTGCCATACATCACAGTTGGCAGAGAGGCGGAAATTTCCGCTCTTTTGAATGATGTGGATATTATTTCCGAAGGGGGAGCCTCTTTCCGTTTCATTGTGGGAAAATACGGTAGCGGTAAAAGCTTTTTGCTTCAGACAATACGGAATTATGTAATGGATAAGAACTTTGTTGTGGTGGATGCCGACCTTTCTCCCGAAAGACGACTTCAGGGCACAAAGGGGCAGGGACTGGCAACATATAAAGAGCTTGTTCGTAATATGTCTACCAAAACAAGACCCGAAGGTGGGGCGCTTACACTTATTTTAGAGCGTTGGATCAGCAATATTCAAAATGATGTAGTAAGCTGTGATAATATTTTACCCGAGCATCCCGATTTTGAAAAAGCTGTAGAAAAAAGAATTTTCACGGTTATTAATCGGTTAAGCGAAATGGTTCACGGCTTTGATTTTGCAAAGCTTTTGAACCTGTATTTCAAAGCCTATTTTAAGGGTGATGATGAAACAAAAAATAAGGTGGTAAAGTGGTTCAGAGGCGAGTATATAAGTAAAACAGAAGCCAAGGCAGAATTGGGTGTTAATATTATAATTACCGATGATGATTGGTACGAATATATTAAGCTTTTTGCGATGTTTTTAAAAGGTGCGGGTTATAGCGGACTTTTAATTCTTGTAGATGAGCTTGTAAATATTTACAAAATTCCTAACAGCATTACAAGACAGTATAATTATGAAAAAATCCTTACAATGTACAATGATACCTTGCAGGGAAAAGCAAAGTATATGGGAATTATTATGGGCGGTACTCCGCAATGCATTGAAGATACTCGTAGAGGAGTTTACAGCTATGAAGCCTTGCGTTCGCGCCTTGCAGAGGGGCGCTTTGCAAGCGAAAATGCCCGAGATATGCTGGCGCCTGTAATAAAGCTAGCCCCCCTTACAAACGAAGAAATGCTGGTTCTTACCGAAAAGCTTTCCAAAATTCATTCGGTGCTTTTTGAATACGAGCCAACTATTACTGAGGGGGAATTGGCTGAATTTATTAAAATAGAATTTGGCAGAATTGGTGCCGAAAAAAACATTACACCCCGTGAAGTAATTCGTGATTTTATAGAGCTTCTTAATATAATTTACCAAAACCCTAAGAAGAGTGTTTCGGAACTGTTGGGTAGCAATGAATTCGCCTTTTCTACCGCTGATACAGATGATGACAATGATTTTGCAGAGCTTGAAATATAGGTGATAAAATGAATGTGTTTGACAGATACGCCCCTTTTGTACAGGATTTTATTTATCGCAACGGCTGGGAATCGCTTCGTGCAATTCAGGTTGCGGCAGGGGATGCCATTTTCAATACCGATTCTAATGTTTTGCTCAGTGCCTCTACTGCATCAGGTAAAACCGAAGCCGCTTTTTTCCCAATTCTTTCTTTGTTTTCTGAGGATATGCCCAAATCGGTTGGGGCTATTTATATAGGCCCCTTAAAGGCTCTTATTAATGATCAGTTTATGCGTTTGAATGATTTGTGCGCAGAGGCTGAAATCCCCGTATGGCATTGGCATGGTGATGTAGCGTCATCACACAAAAACAAGCTTTTAGAAAAGCCTTCGGGAATACTTCAAATAACCCCCGAATCGTTGGAGGCTTTGCTTTTACATAAACACGCCGCCCTCACAAAGCTTTTTGGCGATTTAAGGTTTATTGTTATTGATGAAATACATTCCCTTATGCGGGGTGACAGAGGCGGGCAAACGCTATGTCTTATTGAACGGCTTTCTAAAGCGGCGGGTGTAAATCCTCGCAGAATAGGGCTTTCAGCTACCATAGGTGAACCCTCGGCAGCGGGCAGATTTTTGTCAAGTGGTACAGGTCGCAATACAGTTATACCTAAAATAGAAAATAAGGGCACAAAATGGCGTCTTTCTATGGAGCATTTTTTCATAAAAGGACCTGCCGCCGCAGATGGTAAACAGGTAGAAAATGCTTTAGAGGTTTTAGAAACAGCAACCGATAAAGCTCCCGAAGCGGCAGATCCGGGTATAGGCTATATTTTTGAACACACAAAAGGTAAAAAGTGCCTTGTTTTTGTAAATTCTCGCGAGGAATGTGAGGCTGTTACAACCTCACTTAGACGATATTGCGAATCTAAAAAGGAACCTGATAGATTTTTAATTCATCACGGAAATCTTTCTGCATCATATCGCGAAACAGCAGAGGATATTATGAAGGATGAGGAGCAGTATAAAACCACAGTAACCACTGCAACACTGGAGCTTGGTATAGATATTGGCAGATTGGAACGAGCATTTCAGATAGACGCTCCCTTTATGGTTTCGTCTTTTCTTCAAAGAATGGGCAGAACCGGACGCAGGGAACTCCCGCCGGAAATGTGGTTTGTAATTCGTGAGGACGAGCCTGAAGTCAGGGCAATGCTGCCATCAACAGTGCCTTGGAAGCTACTTCAGGGTATAGCTTTAATTCAGGTATATTTAGAGGAAAAATGGGTAGAACCGCCCAAGCTTGACCGACTTCCCTTCAGCCTTTTGTATCATCAGACTATGAGCACACTTGCATCATCGGGTGAGCTTACTGCATCTGCATTGGCAGCAAAGGTGCTTAAGCTTAATTATTTTCATAGAATAACTGTAGATGATTTTAAAGCTATGTTAAAGCACCTTGTAAAAATTAATCATATTGAAAAAACAGAAGAGGGCAGCCTTATAGTTGGAATAGCAGGGGAGCGAATAGTAAATAACTTTAAGTTTTATGCAGTGTTTAAGGAAAGTGAGGAGTATACTGTTCGTTTTGGCTCGGAGGAGCTTGGTACAATTGTTATGCCTCCGCCACCGGGCGAAAAAATCGCTATTGCAGGTCATGTATGGCTTGTAGAGGAAGTGGACCATAAGCGAAGAACTGTGTACTGTGATGCAGTAAAAGGTCAGGTACCTGCCTATTTTGGCGAATGTCCCGGTGATATAAACACCAAGATTTTAGAGCGTATGCGTAGGGTGTTAAGAGAACCTGAAAAAGCATATCCCTATCTTATGAAAAACGCTGTTGTCAGGTTAGAAAATGCTGTTAAAACCGCATCACTCTCGGGTGTTGCAAATAAGCCGCTTATTTGCTTGGGCGGTGATATGTGGGCGTTTTTTCCTTGGCTTGGCACCTATTCCTTTTTGGCAATGGAGCGCTTTTTAAAGATAAAGTGCGCCACTCGATTGGGGCTAAGTAATCTTGATTCTTTCAGACCTTATTATATTCAGTTTCGTATGAAGGCAGGGGAGGATGAATTTTTTAAAGTAATTAAGGAGGAGGCAAATAAATCCTTTGACCCCTTAGACCTTGTTTACCCAAAAGAAATACCTCTTTTTGAAAAATACGATGAATATTTACCGCCCGAGCTTGTTAAAAAAGGCTTTGCATACGGTATTTTGGATTTTGAAGGCGTAAAGCAAAGAATAGCCGAAATTACATCTCATTTATAAAAAAAGCAGGTTGCTCAGCGTAAAATGCTGAATGCAACCTGCTTTTTTTCTATTTAATTCTGGGTAGGTCTTTGTTTATACGATAAACAGCACTTTCAACCCTTTCAAATTGGGTTTTCATAGCATCTACCATATCCGAAGGAGTGGGTGAGGTGTTAGAAAGGGTTGTGCATAATTCTAAGCACCCGTTTTTATCAATATAGTCCAAAGCGTGTGAATAATTGATCTTTCGCTTGGTGGATTTTGAAACCATTTTGTTATAAATAGCTTCAAACTGTGAGTTAGCGAAGGTGCCCTTTACGGGATTGTTTTCTAGATTAAGCATAAAGTGAATAAACTGAATTGCAAGTCTTTCTTCGGGACATTTTTTCGGTATTCCCCAATATCTAAGTGAAAAAGGTATGTAGGTTTCAGCGGCGGTAGGTCCCGCAAGGGGAACAGCCCGCTTATTGCTTAAATTTGTAAACTCACTTCTTTCCTTATGCATATGGTATGCAGGGGCGGCATAGAATCCTACTTTAAAATCATTGAACTCAGCAATGTCGGTTTTTTCGGCTATATAATACTTTTGTTTTAACTCAGCCGTATACAGCCAACTTTTAATAAGAGGACTATTTGCAGAAGGATTTTTTAAATTATTACTGTAGCTTCCGTTGTTAAAGCCAACAAAATCTGCACCTGCCGAAAGCATAATCAGGTTTTCAAAATCCAGCATCAATGGGGTTATTTGTTTTGCTTTAAGCTTTTCAAACATCTGCTTTTGAGTTTCCCAATTCCATTTGCCCTCAGAATACAGTTTGTCGGGCATTGCGGTTATTCCGCAGATTTTAACACATCGGTATCATAATACAAAAGATAGTTTTTATCCTCGCACATCCAACTGCCACGGGTTGCAAGTCCCAGAACTTTTTTGTTAATTTTAAAATAGTTTAAGTATTCCGTCTCCCAGCATTCGTCCTGCAAATAATAAGAGCTAATAGATTTAAGATGCTTAGCTGCAAAGGCAGGTAGCTGTTCAAAATCAAAGCAGACTACCGAAATTGTTGGTTTTACAGCATAATTGTCGTTTAGTTCATCTAAATAAAACTTAGGCTGAGTTATTTTAAAATTCACCCTTGCATTATATTCTTTTTCAAACTTTTCAACAGCCTTTTTCTCTGCAGAGGTAGGGGCTCTGTCTATAAGCACTGTAATGGGGGTAAGCTCAACGGGGGTCGAGGTTGAGGGGGAATATGGCGTAGATGGTGTGGATGATATTTCAGATGATGACGAAGGCACCGAATAAGGACGGGGTATTGATGTGGTACCATTGGGAACCGAAGAAGAAACAGTAGGAGCCGATATATCTGAGCTTGTCACACCTATGTCTGATGAAATGCTAGGTATTTCCTTGCTACAACCCGTAAGACAAAGGGAAAAAACCAGTAGCAAAATAAGTGTTTTTTGAAAAATTAAATTGAAATCAGTTTTCATAATATCACCATTTTGAAATTACTAAATCTCTGTAAAAGCTATCATTATAATCCTCAGGATGAAGGGTGTGAATATGCCCTGATGGCATAGTATTATATTTAATTATTGTATAACCCGGGTAATCATATCTTTTTGTGCCGCCGTCCATGACATAAACGATACTTATAAATCCGTTAGCGCTGTCCTCTTTTGCGTGATTTAAAAGCTCTTCTTCGGTTATTTTACCGCTTTTTATAGCCTCCCATAAATCCATTCGTTTTCCGCCAACATAAATATCGGCTGTGGAGGTGTTGTTATATTTTATTGCATAGCCGTTCTTTTTTTCAAAAGCCGAATCTGACACCTTTCTTCCCTTTGACTCTTTTTCATCCACATATATGAGATGACTTAAAAACTTATTAAAAATATCAATATGGGTTATTCGTATGTCGGTATAGGCGGTGTGTGGGTCACCCGACAAATATTCACGATCATCAAAAATCAGTGCGTAATTCTCATAAACATAGGCCGTTATCAATTTCCCGTTGGGACTAACAGACTTACCCTTGCATACCCCTGCTTTTAAATCATTTTTAGCTTGGGTAATTATATTTTCAACCGTTATTTTTTTATCTGTTATGGCGGTTATCATATCCATACGCTGACCCTTTACGATAACATCTACCGCACCAACTCCCTGAAGGGCAAATTCGGCATTATACTGCACTCTGAAATTGTTGTCGGTAATTTCAAAAATTTTATCGTAATCGGTTTTGTGAATGTATAACCTATAATTATCCGCCTCGGAGGGCATAGAACTATCTGTATTTGTTTGAGTTTCGGATGTGGTAGCTTCAGATGTGTTTTCATTTGTACTTTCGGATGAAACGCTAGTCACATTTTCAGCTTTAGGCGAGGTCATAAAGCAAAGAATAACGGCAATGCTTATAACAATTGCAACTATAGTTACCCAAAGGGTGGGCTTTTTGTAGCTCATAACCTGCTTAATGCGTTGTTTAACACTTATTTCACCAAAGGCAAGGGGGGTAATAGCACGCATTTTGGGGTTCATACTGTATTTTAACAGAGCAAAAGAGTAGTTTTTCTTTTCTTCTGTAGCCATTTTTTTAATTACACTCTGGTCGCAAGCAATTTCTGTATCCTTTTGAAACAGTATGTAAGCAGTCCACACAAGGGGATTAAACCAATAAACTGCAAGCAGAATAAAAGAAAAAATCTTTGTAAGATAATCTAGCCTTTTTATATGCGCCCTTTCGTGAGCGATAATGTAGGCTTTATCTGAGTCATCAATGTTAAAAGGAAGATATACTTTAGGCTTAATAATACCAAAAATAAAGGGTGAGGCAATAGCATCACTTCTGTAACAGCCGTCATTTTCCAAAACGGCAAATCTTAAACGGTATTTAAGCCTGAAAAATGATAAAATACCAAGAATAAGTAATCCTATCGCAACAACCAGCCATATAACAGATGAAATATTAACAAACAATTCAAGGGGACTTTTTGTGTATTCATAGGCGGGTGCGGTAAAGCCTTCTACCGAATTATTAAGCATAGTGTCCAGCGGAGCAAAGCCTGTGTTTATAACGGTTTCAGTAGTGTTACTGCCGCTTAAAATCTGAGGCGATACTGTTTCTCCACTGGGTAAAAGGCTTAAAATACTCTCAATTTTTATTGGAACAAAAAGGCGCAGAGCCACCAATCCCCAAAGAATACAGGTGTAATATTTAGGAGCCTTTTTAAGCAGTAAACGCAGTATAATAACCGCAATAATCATATAGGAGGCAGAAATGCTTATGTTAAACAAGTGTAAAAAAATAGTATTCATACTTATTTTACTCCTGAATTAATTATCTTTTTAATTTCCTCAATATCTCGATCGCTTAATTTCTGATGTTTTGCAAAGGCGGCAATAAAATCGGGAACAGAGCCTTCAAAGCGCCTTTCCATAAGTTCGTTCATTTCAGATATTTGAGCCTGCTCTTTTGTTATAAGAGAGGTGACAGTGGCTTTTTCATTTTTAATAACACCTCGCTCGGCAAGGCGCTTAATGACTGTGTATGTAGTGGTTTTAGACCATCCCAGCTTTTCTTTGCAAAGGTCAGAAAGCAGACCGCTGTTAATTGGCTCGTTTTCCCATAAAATCAAACAAAAACGGTATTCACTTTCAAAGATTTTAGGTGTCATTTATAATTCCCCCAATATTTCTTCTAATAAAATTCTAACACATTAGAATTTATTTGTCAACAAAATCTTTCTGTTGCTTTTTTTAACAAACGGTTAATTTTACTTAAGTTTAAGTTTTCTATTGAAGATTTATATAAAATATGGTAATATATTTATGTATTAATCTAGCAATATTGAATTTCATTTGTGGTATGGAAGGAATTGACTAAAAATGGATAATATCAGTGAACAGCTTGTTAAAATCAATAAAACACCAAAGGAATATTTTTTATTGGGGTCAATTTGGGTTTTAGCCTTTTTTCTTGTATTTATTTTTGTTTTTTTAGGCATTAATATCCCAACCTTTGGTAGCCTTTTATTTTTGCTTTGCATAGGTATAATGTTTGGCGCATTCAAGCTTTCAAACCTATTAAGTGTTGAATATGAGTATATAGTTATTAACCGTGATCTGGATATTGATAAAATAGTATCCAAAAGCAGTCGCAAAAGAATAGTAAGTGTTAAACTTAATGAGGTTCAGGATTTTGGCAAATTCACACCCCAAAAAGCAGAAAAATTAGCATCGCGCCATTTTGACCAAAAATTTATTTGCTGTAATAAGGCTGACGAAGCTTACTATCTTACCTATAAGCACGCAAAAAAAGGTATGATTCTGCTTGTAATGGCTATGAATGAACGTACTAAAACAGAGGCACTTAAATCTATTCCAAGAACTGTTGTATCTGATTAAATTTGCTTAAAGTCCGAAAATTGCCGCGGTTTTTGCGTGAACAATTTATCGGACTTTATTTTTTCAGGAGGTGTATTTATGAAGGTTTTAAACTCCCTTCAAACCCGAAAAGCCGAACAGCTTGCATTTGGTGTTGGAATAAGCGGCGAAAGACTTATGGAAAATGCAGGCTCAGCCGCCGCAAGGGTTATAAAGGAAAATTACAATTTAAATAATATAAGAGCTGTTGTTGTTGTGGGGCAGGGCAATAACGGCGGTGACGGTTATGTGGTTGCCCGCAAGCTAAAGGAATACGGCGCTAAGGTTGCGGTGGTTATGGCTATGGGAATTGCTATGACCAAGGATAGCGCTCTTATGCAAAAGCGTGCAGAAAATGCAGGCATTACAGTAATTAATTATTATGATAATACAGACCTTTCAGGTAACCTTATTGATACGGCTGATATTATTATAGATGCTATATTCGGAATAGGCTTTCATGGTGCCACAGATAGAGAAATATCTATTATTATTGAAAGAATAAACCGCGCTAGGGCGGCGAAAATCGCTTTGGATATACCTAGTGGAGTAATTGCAGATAGCGGAAAGGTATTGGGCGCCGCCATAAGGGCAGATATTACGGTTTCTTTTATTGGCTACAAGCCTTGTCATTTTGAATATCCTGCAGTAGATTTTTGCGGAAAAACCGTTGCAGTTTCAATTGGTATTGAAGAAAAAAAGATTACCGATTTTTACGCCGAGGTTATTGATGTTAATAAAGCCATAAGCTTTTTAAAAAAAATTCCCGCAGATGCTCATAAGGGAACAAAGGGAACGGCACTCATAATCGGTGGCTCCTTTGGTATGGCAGGCGCACCTATGATTGCGGCTAGGGCTGCAATGCGCTCAGGTGTAGGTATTGTAAAGGTGTGTGTTCCCAAATGTGTATATTCTGCGGCGGCTCCAATGCTGCCCGAAGCAGTTTTTGCACCGTCTGGGGATGATTGCGAATTTTTAACCGCAAAATCTATTTCTGCCGATTTGTTTAAAAATGTAAATTCCGTTTTAATCGGCCCCGGTATGGGATTTAATGATGAAACCGTCGCGGCAGTAGCTAAAGCGGCATCATTTGCAAGGGTTCCAACGGTCATTGATGCAGATGGGCTTAATGCAATTTCTGTAGAGCCTGAAATATTAAATTCCGATTTTTTGGTTGCCGTAACACCTCATCCGGGCGAGATGTCACGACTTGTTGGTAAATCGGTTGCAGAAATTCAAAAAAGCAGAATTGAAACCGCACTTGATTTTGCTAAATCCCATGGGGTTATAACGGTGCTTAAAGGATCATATACTGTAATAGCCTTTCCGTCAGGTAAAATCTATATAAATGCAACAGGAAATGCAGGAATGGCAACTGCCGGTAGTGGCGATATGCTTGCAGGAATGATAGCGGCCTTTTTGGCAAACGGTACCGATATTGAAAAGGCTGTTGTTGCCGCCGTTTGCTTGCATGGTGCGGCAGGGGATAAAACTGCAAGTAAAAAAGGTGTGCGCGGAATATTAGTCAGTGATATGATTGAAGAGTTACCCTCGGTTCTTAATTTTGGAGAATAATATGAAAAAATTTATCTCAATTATTTCTTGCTTTGTTTTGCTTTTTTTATTTTCAGCTTGCAGCGGTCAACCTGCCAAGCAAATAACGGTTGCAGAAGCGGGTTATACTTGTGAAGCCTTTGTTAGTTATGGCGAAAAATTTTCGTCAAATGCCACCATAAATGCTATTGGCGGCGGAATGTTTTCGGTTGCAATAAATACACCGGAGGATATTGCAGGTCTTACATTTTCTTTTGATAATAATGAAATGAGCATATTTTATAACGGGCTTGAAAGTGAAATGCCAGTTTCCCCCGAATATGGTGGATTTGCTGAGATTTTAAATGAAATCTTTTTAAAATTCACTACAAGCAGACCTACCGTTTCTTATAAGGATGGCGGATATCTGCTTGAGGGTAATAACTCGGAATATGCCTTTGAACTTACCTTTAATGAAAATGGTTTTCCTCTTGCCTTAACAGTTGAGGATGAAGACTTAAAGGTTAATTTTTCGAATTGGATGTATTAAAATGATATTTAACAATCTTAAAATTGAAATTGTGCGTTCTAAACGAAAAACTTTGGCATTGCAGGTAACACGGGATGCAAAGGTAGTTGTACGGAGTCCGTTGCATTTTTCAGAACAAAAAATAATTGAATTTATTTCCCTTCATTACGATTGGCTTCAAAACGCAATTTCAAAACAGAGCAATCGAACCAATCTGTATGCTGTTTCAGATGAACAGCTTGCGGTTTTAAAGCAAAAAGCAAAAGAAATAATCCCCAAAAGGGTTGAATATTATAGCAATTTAATGCAGCTTTTTCCAACGGCGGTAAAAATAAATTTTGCCAAAACCCGTTTTGGTAGCTGTAGTTCAAAAAATAGTATAAATTTTTCCGCATTCTTAATGCTTTTTCCTTTGGAAGCGGTTGATTATGTAGTAGTCCACGAGCTTGCACACATAAAATATAAAAATCACCAAAAGGAGTTTTATGCTCTTGTGGAAAAATATATGCCCGATTATAAAAAACGGATGGCATTGCTGAAAAAATAACTGCTTATCAGGTGTGATTAGTTCAATTCCCCCTTTGTTTATTTAAATTTTCAGGTTTATCTTTCATAAAAACAAAATCCCCGGTTTGACCGGGGATTTTCACTTTATTAATGCAGTTTGCATAAAATGGCATTGATAAAATATAAACGGGGTGAATGTATGAAAATGGCCTTAAACTGTCTGAAGGTGGGACAAAGCGGTACTGTTGTTTCGGTAAACGCAAAAGATGCAATATTAAGGCGACTTTTAGATATAGGTATTATTGAAGGCACAAGGGTTAGCTGTGTGCTTAAAAGCCCTTCGGGAGATCCGATTGCATACTTAATAAGGGGCGCAGTTATTGCTATTCGTAATGAGGATAGCAGTGAAATTCTTATAGAAGCCGACTCACCCATTCAGGGGGTGGAAAAATATGGGACTTACTGTACAGTCGGTAGGTAACGGAGCTGTTAATACGGATATTAAAGATAAAATTCCAAGGGACGCTAAAATAATAGCTCTGGCGGGTAATCCCAATGTTGGAAAAAGCACCCTTTTTAATAAGCTTACAGGAATGAAACAGCATACGGGTAATTGGTCGGGGAAAACGGTTACAAATGCCGTTGGTGAGTATAAAAACTCTAATATTCATCTAGCCTTTGTGGATATACCGGGCACCTATTCGCTTAATGCCCATTCTGCAGAGGAAGAGGTGGCAAGGGATTTTTTAATGTTTGGAAAACCCGATTCGGTTGTTGTTGTATGTGATGCAACCTGTCTGGAACGCAATTTGAATTTGGTTTTGCAGGTGTCGGAAATTTGTCCCAAGGTTATAGTTTGTGTAAACCTTATGGACGAAGCAAGGGAAAAAGGAATTTTTATAGATTTAAAAGGGCTAAGCGAAAAATTGGGACTTCCTGTTGTGGGTACAAGCGCCCGCAAGGGAAAAGGATTAAATGAACTTATTAGTGCCATTTCTGCCGTAGAAGATAATGAGTATTCTGCAAAATCAAGAATAAAGGTGACCTATTCAAGCACTATGGAAAAGGCCATTGATATGGTAAAAACAGAGCTTGATAAAATAATAACCTTTTATAATACCAGATGGTTAGCTATAAAGCTTTTAGAAAATGATGTAAATTTTATAGCAAGTCTGGAACAATATCTTAACTTTGCAGTAAATAAAAATACATCTCTTTTAAATGCCTTGACTGTGGCGAAAAATTTTCTTAATTCTAAAGGGATTAATGAGTCTGCCTTTAAAAATTATCTGGTTTCGGGTCTTGTATTAACGGCAGAAGCAATATGTGATGATAAAATAATCAGCTTTAAAAAAGCAGATTACAGAAGCCGCGATTTTAAAATTGATAAAATAGTTACAGGAAAAATAACAGGACCGGTTTGTATGGTGGCGCTTTTGGCTTTAGTGTTTTGGATAACTATTTCACTTGCTAATTATCCTTCGGCAGTTTTGTGGGAGTTCTTTAGTTTTTTAGAAGCAAAGCTTTTTAGTGTATCGTTATCTTTAGGACTTCCCTTAGTATTAGCAGATATGATTTTTCACGGAGCATTCAGGGTTCTGTTTTGGGTGGTTTCTGTAATGTTGCCGCCAATGGCTATATTTTTTCCTCTTTTTACTTTTTTGGAGGATTTTGGATATCTGCCGCGAATAGCCTTTAATCTGGATAAAGGCTTTAAAAAATGCTCCGCTTGCGGAAAACAGGCTCTTACTATGTGTATGGGCTTTGGGTGTAATGCGGCAGGCATTACGGGGTGCAGAATAATTGATTCTAAGCGTGAACGGCTTATTGCAATAATCACAAATAATTTTGTGCCCTGCAACGGAAGATTCCCAACAATAATTGCCATAATATCAATGTTTTTGGTGGGCGGCGCAGGTGCCAGCCAAGGGTTGCTTTCATCAGTAATTTTAACTTTTGCTATACTTCTGGGGGTTGCCTCAACATTTTTGGTATCAAAGCTATTGGCTGTCACTCTTTTAAAAGGCCAGCCGTCTGCTTTCACTTTAGAGCTGCCACCCTACAGAAAACCGCAAATCGGAAGTGTAATAATCCGCTCTGTTTTTGACAGAACGATTTTTGTGCTTTTGCGCGCAATGGCGGTTGCCGCACCCGCGGGTCTTGTAATTTGGTTGTTTGCAAATATAACCGTAAATAATATAACCCTGCTGTCATATATGTGCGAATTTTTAGATCCCTTTGGTAAAGCATTGGGAATGGATGGAACAATTCTTTTAGGTTTTATTTTGGGATTTCCCGCCAATGAAATAGTTATTCCCATAATAATTATGGCATATATGGGCGGCGGAACTCTTACAGATTACAGTTCTTTGTTTGAACTTAAATCACTTCTTATAAGCAATGGCTGGACTATTACAACCGCAATATGTACAATAGTTTTTTCATTAATGCACTGGCCTTGTTCAACGGCGCTTCTTACAGCAAAAAAAGAAACAGGTAGCTTTTATTGGAGCTTTATTGCCTTTATTGTGCCAACATTCTGTGGTATGCTTATGTGTTTTGTTATAAATTCACTTTCAAGACTTTTTTAAACCAAAATTTTAAAAAGTGCATATTATGGAATGTATGACTCTTTAAATTTTAAATAAGAAAGGCGGGTAAAAATATGAAACGGTATTTTATAATAACCGGAACAATTACCTATGCCATAAAATGTCGGGATGCATTAAGGCAAAACGGCTATAAAGCAGAACTGAAACGCACTATGAATTCAGGTGGTAATGTTGGTTGTGGATATGGAGTTGTTACTGTATCGTATTTGGATGAAATAAAGAATATTATGTCAAATTACGGAATTCGTTATTTACAAATAAAAAGAGAAGGGGAATAAAAATGGTCTATCTTGATAATGCGGCAACAACAGGTAAAAAACCAATGAGCGTTATTAAAGCTGTTAATTCTACCCTTTTGGAGCTATCAGCAAATCCCGGAAGAGGCGGGCACAAGTCTTCGGTCAGGGCATCAGAGGCTATTTATGGGGTGAGGCAAAAGGTAGCAAAGCTGTTTGGTGCTTCGGGCGAAGATAGGGTGGTATTTACACCCTCTTGCACCGCGTCAATAAACATTGTTTTAAAAGGAATTTTAGACCGTGGCGACGGTATTGTTATATCATCCTTAGAGCATAATTCGGTAACCCGACCTTGTGAAACTTTGAGAAAATCAGGTGTTGAGGTTTCGGTAGCAGAGGTTATTTTTGGTGACAACGATGCTACTGTGCGTTCTTTTGAAAGAGCTATAAAAAGCAATACAAAGGCGGTGCTTTGCACCCACGCTTCAAATGTTACGGGTGAAATAATGCCAATTGCCAAAATTGGCGCGCTTTGCAAACAAAAGGGAATACTATTTATAGTAGATGCGGCACAAACCGCAGGCGTAATTCCTATTGATATGCAAGGTATGGGCATAGATTTTTTGTGCATTGCGCCTCATAAAGGGCTTTATGCCCCCATGGGTACAGGAATTCTTATTGCCGAAAAAGAAATCACACATCCATTAATTGAGGGCGGCACGGGTGTTAATTCAGCGGTTGCAGTTCAGCCATTGGAATATCCAGAGCGATTAGAAAGCGGCACAGTTAATCTACCCGGTATAATAGGCATAGGTGCAGGTGTGGATTTTGTAAATTCAAAGGGAATAGAAAATATTTATAAGGCGGAATTGGATATATCACGATATATTTATAATGGGATTTTAAAAACATCGGGCTGTGTTTTGTATACTCCTATACCCGAATACGGAAAATTTGTTCCTGTTGTTTCCTTTAATATCAGGGGAATTTCGGCATCGGATACCTCTGAGCTGTTAGATAAGGCAGATATAGCGGTGCGCGGAGGATTGCACTGCGCACCCTTTGCCCACAAAAGATTAGGTACTATTGAGGGCGGCACGGTTAGGGTAAGCCCTGCGATCTTTAATACCAAAAGGGATGCAGATATTTTTCTTTTTGCATTAAAAAGAATTTCTTTTAATTATAAAAATAGCAAAAAACATTAAATAAGAACTCTTTGTTGACAAAACATTTTGCCATCAAAGAGTTCTTTATTATAAATTATAAAATTTATTGAGCGTTATTTGCTGCTACATTAATGTGTGATGAGTAGAAGCGGCCTGCACGGAATATTTTAACCGTTACAGAATCACCCGGCTTGCACTGAGCAATAGCGTTTTCAAGCTCGGTGTAATTTTTTACGGTAACGCCGTTGAATTCCGTGATAATATCACCGCGCTGAATCTTACTTTCATAAGCGGGACCACCTTCAACAACACTTACAACAACAGCACCCGCAGGATAACCTAATGCAATAAGCTCATCAGCAGTATAGTTCTGGCTTATTTGAATACCAATATAAGGCGTGGGGTCATTTTGCTTATCAATAATATTGTTACAAATTTCTTTAACAGTATTTGAAGGTATTGCAAAACCCATACCCTCATAACCGGTGCTTACAAGCTTTACACTGTTTACACCGATAAGCATACCTTTAATATCAACAAGAGCGCCACCTGAGTTACCGGGATTAATGGCGGCGTCGGTTTGGATTAAGGACATTGCATTTCCCGTTCCAACTGTTACAGAACGATTAAGACCGCTTATAACACCTGAACTTACCGAACCTATAAATTCAAGTCCGCCCGGATTACCAATGGCTATTGCATACTGCCCAACGCTTAATTTATCTGAATCGGCAAATTCAATAGCGGGCAGACCTGTTTTTTCAATCTTAACCACAGCAAGGTCGGATGCAATGTTGTAGCCGATTACTGTAGCTTCAATAGCCGTTTCGGTATCATCTGCCAAAAACACCTCTACCTTTGAATTGCTGGATTCAACTGCGCTTTCAATAACATGGTAGTTGGTAATTATATATCCGTCTGTAGTGTAAATAATTCCTGAACCTTCACCTGTGGCTTCGGTGCTTCCGCCAAAGAAGTTTGTAACCGCGGCGGTGGTACGAATACCAATTATGCTGGGTCCTGCCTTTTTTGCAACTGCTTCAATAGAAGAATTCACAGTTTCATCAACGGTTATATTGGTAACATTTTGCGGAGCGCTTACTGTGTTTTGATTTGATGAAGTTAAGGCAGTATTAGAATCAGTAAAAATATTGTTTTGTGCAAAGAATACACCAAATACACCACCGCCTGCACCTATAATAGCCGCTAATAAAGCTGCAATAAAAATAATTCCTGCACCGTATTTTTTGGGTTTCTTTTCCTTTTTGGGTTTGTCATTAACAGGCGGTGAGGGAGGGGTAGGGGTGTTATATGATGGAGCAGTGTAGGAAGGTGCAGTGTATGAATCCTCTTTTTTAGGGGGGGACTGTTTTGTATCAGGAGTTTCAAATGCGCTGCTTTGAAGATCGCCTTTTGCGGCAGAATAGCTGTAGGTTCCACTTGGAATAAAAACAGGAGCTTCTGCTTTGGGGGACGGCTCAGATTTTACGGTAGCAGTATCCTCTGTTTTTACTACAGGGGGAGTTTCTGGCTTTGCGGGCGTTTCGGGTTCTGCGGTTTGTTTAACTACAGGCTCAGCAACGGGAGTATCAACTGAAGCAGCTTCGGCATCTTCTTTAATTGGTGATGAAGCATCAGCAGTGTCTTTTTCTTCTGTTTTATCGTCAGAAGTGAAAAAACTGCCCTCAGGTGTTACTGCATATCCGTTTTGACGATTCATTCCTGAAAACATAGGGGTAGGATTAAAATTACCCTCGTTTTTAGGTGGTGCTTGTTCAACCGAATCAAAACCACTTAAATAGCCTTGATTTTCCGAATTTTTATTTTCATTCATATTAAAATCTCCTTTCGGTGATCGTTTGTTTTTTACATTCATATCATAATGTATTATTGTTACCTTGTTTAAATAAAAATATGAACATTGGGTAAACAATAATAAAAGTATTTTTTGTTTTCTGCCTTGAAAAAAATCTTGCGGTATGTTAAAATAAAATTATTGAAACGGAGGTTTTTATTAATGCCTATTCAAGAATCCGGCGAAATGTATTTAGAAACCATTTTATACCTTACCAATAAAAAAGGTTCGGTGCGCGCCATTGATGTTGCCGAGCATATGGGATATTCAAAACCTAGTGTAAGCCGTGCTGTAGGTCTTTTAAAAAACGGCGGTTATATTACGGTGGATGCCGAAGGCCTTCTTGTGCTTACTGCTACAGGTAAAGATATTGCAGAAAAAATTTATGAGCGGCATACAATGCTCACAGATTTTTTTGTGCGTTTAGGGGTTGACCCTGAAACGGCAAGTGATGATGCCTGTAAAATTGAGCATCATTTAAGTGACCAAACCTTTATGGCAATAAAACGATATGCAGAAAGTATAAAATAAATTACTCTTTATATAATAATATAAAATTCCAAAATAATCAAGTGTAAAATAATTAATATTAATTAATAGGTTGCCCTGATTTCTGCAGGGCAATTTTTGTTTGATATAAGAAATTTTAAAAATCCGTACAGGAATTTACGCCTGCACGGATTTTTAAGGCTGATTTGAGTTTTAATCAAACATATCTTTAATTTTATCGAAAAATCCTTTGCGCTTTTTGTAGTTGTCATTATCGCTTGTAGATTCTTCAAATTCTTTAATAAGCTCTTTTTGTTTAGAAGAAAGGTTTTTGGGTACTTCCAGTACGATTTTTACATATTGGTCGCCCTTGCCTGAATAGTTAAGGCGTTTAATACCCTTGCCCTTTAATTTAAATTCATCACCGGGCTGGGTTCCCTCATGAATGGTGAATTTCACCTTGCCTTCCAAAGTTGGAACGGTGATTTCAGCACCCAATGCCGCCTGAGCAAAGGTAACGGGAATTTCGCAAAAAACATCAAAACCGTCACGCTCAAATACGGGGTGGGGGCGAACACCTATTTGAATTCTTAAATCGCCCGCAGGGCCGCCGTTTATACCGTTGTCACCACCACCGCGAACATTAATAATCTGTCCGTCATCAATACCTGCGGGAATATCCACAGTCTGTTCAACACTTTTGCGGATTCTTCCCTTGCCGTCACAGGTGTTACAGGGGTCGGTAACAATTTTACCTTTACCACCGCATTTATCACAGGTGCGCTGTGATTGCATTGCGCCAAAGGGTGTGCGTTGGGTTATGTTAATTCTACCGGTACCACCGCAGTTTGAACAGGTGGTGGGGGAGCTGCCCTTTTTGGCGCCACTGCCCGAGCAATCCTTACAGGTTTCAATGCGGTTGATTTTAATTGTTTTGGTGCATCCCATAGCCGCCTCTTCAAAGGAAAGGTTAAGGTTTGCGCCTATGTCATTTCCTCTGCGGGGAGCATTAGGATTAGCACTTCTTGATGAGCCGCCAAAGCCACCACCAAAGAAGGAGCCAAATATATCACCTAAATCGCCGAAGTCAAAGCCACCGCCAAAACCTCCGCCATAGCCTCCGCCTGCACCGAAGTTGGGGTCAACGCCTGCGTGACCGAATTGGTCATAACGGGCCTTTTTATCACTGTCGGATAAAACCTCATAGGCTTCAGCAGCTTCTTTAAAGCATTTTTCGGCTTCTGCATCACCGGGATTAAGGTCAGGGTGATATTTTTTAGCCGCCTTGCGATAGGCTTTTTTAATTTCGTCCTCGCTGGCTGATTTGTCAACCCCTAAGACCTCATAATAATCTCTTTTGTTTTCGCTCAAGAGGAATACACTCCAAATTCTTAAAATCGCATTGCCTTTCGCACCCTTAAAGTGCGAAAGGCATGGATGTTGTTATAATAATTTATTAGTTGTTATTGTCGTCGGTTGCGTCTTTAAAATCTGCCTCATATACATTGGGGTCAGCACCTGCAGCACCGCCTGTGGGATCAGCACCGGGAGCACCCTGAGGATTTGCCTGCTGATAAACCTTTTCAGCAATGGGGTAGAATTCCTTCTGTAATGCTTCCTGCTTAGCCTTAATAGCCTCTAAATCGGTTCCTTTAAGAGCCTCACGAAGCTCGTTTATAGCAGCGTTGACTTTACCCTTTTCATCCTCGGTTACTTTATCACCAAGATCGGAAAGAGCCTTTTCGGTCTGATAAATCATCTGGTCAGCACCGTTTCTAAGATCAATTTCCTCACGACGCTTTTTGTCGTCAGCAGCATACTGCTCAGCCTCCTGAACAGCCTTATCAATGTCATCCTTGGACATATTTGTGCTGGAGGTAATAGTGATTTTCTGCTCTTTACCGGAACCTAAATCCTTAGCAGAAACATTAACAATACCGTTAGCGTCAATATCAAAGGTAACTTCAATCTGGGGAATTCCGCGGGGAGCGGGTGCAATACCGTCAAGATGGAATACACCTAAGGTTTTGTTGTCCTTTGCAAATTCGCGCTCACCCTGAAGTACATGAACCTCAACAGAGGGCTGATTGTCTGCAGCGGTAGAGAAAATCTGGCTCTTTTTGGTGGGGATGGTTGTATTGCGGTCAATAACCTTAGTGGAAATACCGCCCATAGTTTCAATACCAAGGGAGAGGGGAGTAACATCAAGAAGCAAAAGACCCTTAACATCGCCGCCAAGAACACCACCTTGAATTGCGGCGCCTAAAGCAACACATTCGTCGGGGTTGATGCCCTTAAAGGGTTCGCTGCCGATGAAGTTTTTAACAGCCTCCTGAACGGCGGGAATACGGCTGGAACCACCAACCATAAGCACCTTGTTGATTTCACTCTTATCTAAACCGGAATCGGCAAGAGCCTGACGAACAGGACCCATAGTAGCTTCAACCAAATCGCCTGTAAGCTCGTTAAATTTAGCACGGGTAAGGGTGGTTTCAAAGTGTTTAGGGCCGGTTGCATCTGCAGTAATAAAGGGAAGGTTGATGTCGGTGCTGGTCATACCCGAAAGGTCAATTTTTGCCTTTTCTGCAGCTTCTTTAATTCTTTGCATAGCCATTTTATCGTTTGATAAATCAATGCCTTGTTCTGCTTTGAATTGAGCAACAATGTAGTCCATAATTCTCTTATCAAAGTCGTCGCCGCCCAAACGGTTGTTACCTGCGGTAGCCAAAACCTCCTGAACGCCGTCACCCATTTCAATAATGGAAACATCAAAGGTACCGCCGCCAAGGTCATAAACCATAACCTTCTGATCGTCTTCCTTATCAATACTGTAGGCAAGAGCAGCTGCGGTAGGCTCATTTATAATTCTCTTAACCTCAAGGCCTGCTATTTTACCTGCATCCTTGGTAGCCTGACGCTGAGCGTCGGTAAAGTATGCAGGAACGGTTATAACAGCCTCGGTAACAGTGGTTCCAAGGTAGCTTTCTGCATCTGCCTTAAGCTTGGCAAGAATAATAGCAGAAATTTCCTGAGGTGTGTACTTTTTCTCGTCAATAGCAACGGTGTGAGCAGTACCCATTTCACGCTTGATAGAGCTGATTGTACGGTCGGGGTTGGTAATAGCCTGACGCTTTGCAACCTGACCTACCATGCGTTCACCTGTTTTAGAAAATGCTACTACAGAAGGAGTGGTTCTGCCACCTTCAGCGTTAGCAATAACAACAGCCTCGCCGCCTTCCATAACGGCAACGCAAGAGTTTGTGGTACCTAAGTCAATACCAATAATTTTTCCCATGATTTTTTCCTCCAAAATCAGTTTTTATAATAATATTTTTCTCACAATTAACTATTTTAATAGCGGATTGTGTAATAAACTAGTTTGCAACCTGCACCAT
>JAGAOS010000032.1 GCA_017623575.1 Clostridia bacterium | reverse complement strand
CATTTTCATTTAATAGGTTTTCTGCAGAATATTCAGCCGATATAGAATTGCCTGAAACTTCGGCATTTTCGGCAAGATTTGTTTTAAAAATATCCTTAATATATTCATTCCAGGTTAAAAGATTTTTACAGTCGATTTCGTGAAAAAGTCCTTCGGGTGTTGGTGGAACGTTCAAAAGAATTCCCGAATTTTTACCCGCAGAAGTAAACCAATAATCAACTAAATCTTCGGGAGTTTTTACCATTTCGTCCTGCTCGGGATGATAGAACCAACCGGGACGGATAGAAACATCGGCTTCGGCAGGGATAAATCTTTTACCGTTTGGTGTACCGGCGTTAAGTCCCTTGACCATTTCGTTTCTGTCCTCACTTTTTAAAACCTCAATATCGAGGGTTGCAAAGCAATTCTTTGCCGCCTTGCCACGCTCATTACCCACCCAACGAATATCGTTAAGGTGTGCAATTTGTGTAGGACCGAAAATAGCGCATTTAGGCTGATATTTGCGAACGATTTTCGCCCATTCTTCCCACTTGTAATTGGCTTTATCGCTACCTGCGCCATCCCACCAGATTTCATAAATTTCGCCATATTCGGTAAGAAGTTCGGTTAACTGATTCATATAGTATTCATCATAAACGGGGGTTGCCCACTGAGGATGATTTCTATCCCATGGAGAAAGATAAATACCCGCTTGCAAACCGAACTCTTTACAAGCGTTGGTAAACTCGCGCACAATGTCCCCTTTTCCGTTTTTATATGGGCTATTTTTTATAGAATGCTCAGTATATTTTGAGGGCCAAAGGCAAAAGCCATCGTGATGCTTTGCAGTTAAAATTGCGGTTGTAAAGCCTGCCTCTTTTAAGGTAGAAATCCACTTTCTTGCATCTAATTTTTCAGGGTTGAAGATAGACGGACTTTCCGTTCCGTCGCCCCATTCCTTACCTGTAAAAGTGTTTACCGTTAAGTGAATAAAAGCGGTTTTTCGGTTTAACCACTCATACTGAATTTCGGTTGGTACCGCACCGTAGGGTGCTAAAATTTTCTCAATGCTCATAACTTTTCTCCAATATAAAATCAATTATATTATTTTTCTTGCCTATTAAAAAATCAAGGTTAATTTTATTCAAATGGTGTTAATTTTAAAAATGGATCGTGATTTGTTTCTTCTACTTTAAAAAGTATTGGTGTTTCTGCATTGGTAGGCCTGTTTGGTGCGTGAAGTGTAAACATTAACTGTCCATCAAAGGTTTTAAATAACATTCCGTGACCGCCATCATTTAAATACAGCACATTTTCCGAGTGCTTCCACTCGCCAAAAAGTGAACCGTTTTCGCTATATGAAACAACTTCAATATATTGACCGGGACCATAGTGACTTGCCCAAAGCATTAACAGTTTGCCATCCTTTGAGCGGTGCATAAATGGACCGTCGGTAACAAAGATAGGCGGCTCATCATGGCTTTTTTTATAGGCTGTCCAAGCGGGTTCAGATGCAGTAAACAAAATTTTATGTTCACCCACCGGTTTTTTAAGGTCTTTTGTAAGCTCAACACAAAGTATTTCGCCATCTTTATTTTCAATATCAATGGTTTCGTGGCAGTAGATTGCATAAGGTGTACCGTTTTCAATGTGAAGCGTTGCATCAATACAGGGTTGATGTGCAGGGGTGATTGGTGTGCTCCAAACCTCAAAAGGACCTTCGGGGTTACTTGCCTTTAAAATTTGCGATGCACGAAAATGCCCTACTTTAGCACCAAAGGATGCAAACATATAAAATTCGCCGTTATAGATATGTACTTCGGGAGCATAAAAAGTTTCGTTTGCCCAAAAGCCTTCAGGGGCTTCAAAGCATTTTATAGACTCTGACCAATTGATTAAATCATTTGAAACCCAGCAATCGAAACCATCCTGACCGCTTACCCAAGTAAGCGCCGGATTCGTACCGTAAAGATAGTATTTTCCGTTATAGGGCAATATAAAGGGATCACGAACGTGTATATCTGATAATTTCATAAAAATTCTCCTTTTCTTTACAAAAGTAATACTGCTGAAAGAACTATTAAACAACCCAGTAACATTTGTTGTGTCGGCTTTTCCTTAAACACCAGATAAGAAATTATTAAAACAAATATAAGCTTACCAACATTTGTAAGCGGAAAAAGCAAATATGTAGGCAAAGTTGCCGAAAGTGATGTTAAGCAGAGGGGGAGTATACGAACACGATTTTGACGTGCAAATTTCCGCCTCTGCTATGTTAAAATGCTCGTAAATCCGTTAGGATTTACTGTGCTTTTGCCTTGCATATGCGAAAATTCACTCCTTCAAAATTCTGCGACCTGAAATATGCAGAATTTCTGGTGGCTTTCGCGTGCGCTGATGGCGGCGAGGCTGTCGCCTGCTGACATCAGCAATCCGAAAAACGCCGAAATAATGCTATTTCAGGCGTGTTCGGATACTCCTCCTCTGCTTAAATAATAGTTCATCACCAATATAACAACTGCTGAAGCTACACAAAAAGCAAGTAATTTGCCTTTAGGAAGTATAAAAACCTTTTCATTTTTATTGCGTTGTTTTATTTTAGATATTAAAGACCATAACAAAAGGTTGACCTGCATTATACTGTATTTTTGAAGCGACCAAAGAATGGTGATGGTGCAAATCGCTTGAGGAATACCTGCTAGTAACGAAATTAAAATAACGGAAGTAGTTGGCATTGCCAATCCGCCGAACGCTATAATACAAAAGGAAATAACGGTACATATAAAGTTTTTAGCTACACCGTAGCCCATAGTAGCTGCATTCCCATTTGTGTGATTACTTGCGGATTTATCTATAAAAGCCTGCAAGCTATACATTACAAAAAGAATTGAAATTCCTGTTAAATTCTCACTCACAGTTTTCCCTCTTTTATTATGCTTGATACTTCCCTATGATACTTAACATCTCTCCAAAGAGTTAAAAAATGCGGTGCACAGAAATTAGATTGACAGTTAAAGGTATATCCATATTTGCTACCTAATTTTGCAGCCATAATTCCCGCTTCTTTAATTAAATCCCATGTAAGTAAGGGGTGCTCTGCCCAGCAAATAGTCCCCCATCCTTCGGTGCATCCGTAAGGGATACCATACTTCTTTCCAACCTCAGCTACAAAGGAAATTTTTTCTTCCAACCATTCCTCGTATGCGGGAATATTTTTAACCCAATTTTCGTATATCTGCTCGTTATATTTTTCAAAATTTATATCGCCCGGAACTCTGAAACCTGTGGACATATAACTTCCGCCACCATTAAGGTACATTCTGTGAGGCTCACCAAATTCAACAATGCTGTTTAAGGCTTCACTAACGGGTTCAAATTTATATCTATGTACCCAAACATGAACATCCAGCCAATCAAAATTCGAATAGTCCATATCACTATCATCACTAAAGAACAACATTTCGCTACTTGCGGCAAATGGTAAATCGGGCCATCTGATTTTAAGCTCTTTTATTACTGTGTTAAAGTAATTTCGATAAAACTCTTTTTTCCTGTTTTGAGAATTTCCCAAGGCCGCATCCTTTTTAAAGCTATTCATTTGATTAGCTAACCACATATTGCAAGCGCCGTAGGGGAATTCGTTTTGAACATCTACACCAATTACATTATTCAGGCAGCTATTTTTATTTAAAAATTCAAGAGTTTCATCCCAAACACGCACTAAATCCATTGGACCTTCAATCCACTCATTCCGCGGCTCGATGGTTGGTTTTAACCACGTAGATAAAATTACATAAACTCCTCGTTCTTCACACTTTTTAAGAAATTTCACAATATCCCTTCTGGGATATACATATACAGTCCAAGGACTTCCCCACTGTGCAAATCCGTATTTTTGATGATTAACACCCGTAGGGTCTAAAAAACGCTCTGAATTTGTACCATCGGGCGCATTGGCTATCATATGCGGAAATGCATCAATGCGCACGGCATTATAACCGCGTTCCACCAATTCATCAAGTGCGGTATCAAAGCTTTCAAAACCACCGCCCGCATATCTTCTGCGAAGCCAGGACGAATCCCACATTGTAATAGCCAAAGGCTTTTTTACATCGTTTAATTTCATTTTTATCCCCCAAATATTTATTTCGCCAAATCAAAAACCCGAATATAGTCAACAATAAATTCGTCGCCTTTTACTAACTATATTGCACTCGCCTTTTTCTTGCATCTAACCTTTCAGGATTAAAGATAGATGGACTCTCGCTACCGTCGCCCCATTCCTTGCCCGTAAAGGTATTAACTGTTATGTGAATAAAGGCAGTTTTTCTGTTTAGCCATTCATACTGTATTTCGGTTGGTACAGCACCGTAGGGTGCCAAAATTTTCTCTTTACTCATATTTTCCTATATATCCTTTGTCTATATTAAAGTTACCTTAGTTTTCTTCATTATATTTTCTTTTTAGTTCATTTAAAAGTTTTGGATAAAGTTGACAGGACATACCACCATCCACAATAAGCTCGGTTCCGGTAACATTTTTAGACATATCGGTACCAAAAAACCAACAAGCATTTGCTATATCTTCAAAATCGGAAATATCACCAATAGGGGTAAGAGTTCCGTTTACGATTTGCTTTTTACCCATTTGAACCCAACGCTCGGTTTTAATGGTACCGGGCGAAACAACGTTACAACGTATTCCGTATTCACCCAAATCCAAAGCCAAAGCCTTTGCCAAAGAGATTATACCACCTTTTGATGCCGAATAAGCCGCACGATTTGGTATAACTCGCTGAGCTGTATTGGAACTAAGAAACACAACCGAGCCCTTACCTTTTTCTCTCATACGAACTGCGGCTTGTCGAACAATTGTGAAATTCCATACCAGATTAGTTTCAAAAACCTCACCAAAATCCTCTGCCGAAACAGTCCAAAAATCTTGACCGGCAGCGGGATCTTTAGGATTAAATCCCATATTTGCGGCATTAAGTATAAGGGTTTCTACAAATCTGCCTGTTTTATCTATATCATTAAAAATATCTATAACTTGTTGTTCGTTGCGGATATTACATTCATATCCCTTTGCAAAAATTCCGTAGGTGTCACTTAACCTTTTGGCAGATTTTTCGGCTTCTGCCCCTATGCGACTAGTTATAAAAACGTCACATCCTTGTTTTGCAAAAAACTCTGCTATTCCGTACCCTGTGCCACTTTGTGCACCCGTTATAAACACTGCACTTTTCATAATAGTTAGCCACCTTACTTAAAAATAAAATTCTGTTTTTGCAGGTCTAATATCTGTTAATGCGCCTGTATAATGCCCTAAATTATGTGGCTGATATGGATGTTTAAGGCACTCTTCCTCATTGATTTCTATACCAAGACCGGGTTTATTTGGTATGGTTATAAAACCATCTTTATACTCTAATTTTTCATTGGTTACATTTTTTCTCCATTCAACGTCACTATACATAATTTCAAGTATTGAGAAATTAGAGCAACAAGCCGCTAGTTGAAGAGTCGCCGCATTGGCAACAGGTCCTGAAGGATTGTGTGGCGCAAATGGTATATAATAAGCCTCGGCAACGGCGGCAATTTTTTTCAGTTCCATAATACCTCCCGCATGGGAAATATCAGGTTGAATGTAATCTGCCGCTCGCATTTCAAATAAATCCTTATAGGATTTAAGAGTGTAAAGTCTTTCTCCTGCCGCAATAGCAACGGGAGATTTATCTCTAACCGCCTTTAACGCTTCTAAATTGTCGGGTGGTGTAGGCTCTTCAAAAAACATAGGACTGAACTGTTCTAGTTCTTTAGCTATTTTAATACCTGTAGGCACGTTAAATCTGCCGTGACCCTCTATAAGTAAATCAACATCATTGCCAACTGCATCACGCACCGCTGCCACACATTCAAGGGCAGTGTTTAAATCTTTATTAGATATTTCAAGATACGATTTACCAAAGGGATCCCATTTCATTGCGGTAACGCCACGCTGGACGGCAATTTTTGCTTTTTCTCCAAATTCTTTTGGAGTTTTGGCACCTGCAAACCAACCATTTACATATATACGAACCTTATCATTAACCTTGCCACCCAAGAGCTGGTAAATAGGCACATTTAATCTTTTACCCAAAATATCCCAAAGAGCCATTTCTACCGCTGATAAAGCCGACATAAGCACCGCTCCGCCACGCCAATAGGCATCTCTATAAATATCGTGAAAATGTTTTTCAATATCTAAAGGATTTTTACCTATAAGGTATTCTTTAATATGCTCTACTGCACCAATCAATGCCTTTTCTTTATATTCAAGGGTGGCTTCACCAACCCCCGAAATACCTTCATCAGTATAAACCTTAACAAACACCCAGTTTGTTCTGAAACAATCAACCGTAAAAGTTTTTACATCCGTTACCTTCATAGCCTAATCTCCCTGTATATTTCAGCAATAACTTTATTATCGCAAACAAAATCATCAGCAGTTTGTTCATCAAACATTCCAATATGTATGGGAATCACCTTTTGAGGATTCACCTTTTTTGCAAAGTCAGATGCATCGGTCATATTCATATTATTCCCAACACCGTTAATGGGTAAAAACAAAGCGTATATGTCATTTGGAATATCCTTGAATATTTCTTCATTATAAAGCGTGTCACCCGTAACGTAATACTTTTTATCGCCATCATCAATTATTACACCTATTGGTGAAATATCGCTGTGTTCAGCCTTTACGGCAATGAATTTTATTTTGTTTTCAGTCCACATGGTATGACGATTAAACAAAACATAGTTATTATTGCCGCCGATTTTTCGCACTTCATCCCAAACCGATTTTGGCGCTAAAACAAGAGTATTACTATTCTGTGTGATGAATTTTTTAGCAGTTTCGGGATCAAAGTGGTCAAGGTGATTATGTGTAAAAATCATAACATCCGGCTTTACTGAAAAAAAGCTATTATCAACTGCTACTCTACGATAATTTTTAGGATTGATTTTTTCAACGCTGTTAGAAAGGTAAGGGTCTACCAT
>JAGAOS010000031.1 GCA_017623575.1 Clostridia bacterium | reverse complement strand
TCGATAAGGTAGTTGGCGGTTAGATATAAAAAGTTTCCCTTATTTTCGCTCATAAGGGCAAAAACAAGGGAAAATACATAACAATTGAGTTTAAAGTTGCTGAAAAGGCTAGTAATATCAAGGCTTTTTAGAATGTAGGACCGTTAATGTCTGATAAACCACAATTTATCGGGCTGTTTAAAACGCTTATTGCAGGCCTATCTTTAAATCCATAAGCAATGTGGATTCGATATAAAAATCAAAACCTATTCACAATTTTATTTACAATAAAGCCTCGTTCTGCGGTTGAAGGTCCGGCAAAACGAGGCTTTATTATGCATAAAAATTTATTTTATTTTTTTCTTACTTGGAAGGAAAAACAGCGATAACAACGATAGCACTACCCAAGATGCAAACATTGCAAAATAACCAAACTTTGCAATTACCACACCGTATATAGCGGAGCCTACACCTGCGGCAAAATAAACTCCAAAATCCATAAGACCGCTCACGGTAGCAATATTTCCGCTTTTAGCAAAGGATAGCGGATAAATTGAAAGAATAGATGTATTAATAATAGAAACAGCGGCATATATAACTCCCAAACAGAACATAGAAAGCACAGGACTTTTAATGGGAAGCACCAAAACTGCGGCTGCTACACCGCAAACAATAAATCCAAAGAAGGATACTTTATTTTCATCCTTTCCGCAAAGCTGATAAACAAAGCTATAACACATTCTGCCAAGAAGCCCTATTGCGGGAATAAAAAGCAAAAACCAGGATGATTTTTTAAGGTCGATACTAAAGCTTGTTACAAAAAATGCTGCCATCCAAAGGCTGATATTATCCTTCATAACACCGTGACAAAAGGCGGGAATAAGCATTGTACGAATACTTTTATCCTTTAAAAGATTAAGGGGCAGAATACTGCGTTTGCCTTTTGCAGGCTCAAAGGGAATATTTTTAAGGGCTATAAATGTTAAGGGACACATTAAAAGGCACAATGCACCGGGAATTATAAAAGCAAGCTGAATTTTACCTGTGAGGCTTATTATCCAAGTGTTTACAAGAATACCAAGCAAATTGCCTACCGCAACAGAAGAAACCATTATTGCGGTACGCTTGCTTGCTTTATCGGGAGAATAAACGGAAGACATTGCCCTTAGCACCGAACCCCAAAGCATTGACTGGGCATAAGCATTTATTCCCCACAGAACTGCCATAACCGCAAAGGACATAAACACACCTGAAAGTATGTTGGATAAGGCTACCGCCGCAAGTCCTGAGCAGAGCATTATCCAAGGGGTGAGCTTATCATTAAGAACACCGTTTAAAAGTCGGCCTATGGCAAACACAACCGAAAATATACTGCCCAGCAGACCTATTTGTGCTTCATTCATTATTCCGCTCGCCGTAAGCTCGGGAGTTGCAATTGAAAGATTAAGCCTTGCTATATAAATTGATGTATAGGCCAAATAGGTTATTATAAAAATAAAGCCTGTACCCTTTATAAGCTGTTTTTGGTTTTGCATTTTATTCGCCTCTGATTGTTAAAAATTTATCATATAACATTATATTACTGCAAGATACAACTGTCAAGACAAAAATAGCGCTCAAAAAATACCACAAAATTGCTACTTTTTGAATTAACAAAAAATTGCGGTTTGAACTTTGGGCGTTCATACCACAATTTTTTATATAGCTTTAAATTCACTTATCTTTCGGAATAAAAATACTTATCTGCTATATTACAGAAGGTATCATAAAGCTCATCGGGAACGGCCAGAATTCTGTAGTTTCCACCAATCGCTTCAACATACTCACCGTAATCATTTACTATGTAAGCCTTTTGATTTTTAAAAACCAAATCAAAAGCATAGGTTCTAAATAAGGTATCCTCAGAACATTGATAAATCTCAAGTTTATAGTCGGCATTATCATAAAACTCATCAATGTCTTGGGAAACCATTTCCGCTATTCCGCCCTTTCTTACATTCAGAACCGTAGCTACTTCTTCCAAGGTTAAACAATAGCGTTTGGTTATATAGTACCCTACCTCCGCATCAAACTCATCATAATCATAGCAATAATAATCAATAATAGTTTCATTGATTCTATTACAGATTTCGTCATAACGGTTAGATACACAATAGTTCCTTGTTTCACTCTCTTTATCAAAATACTGTGTATAACCATCATATGGATCTACCACAATAAAATCTTCATCTTCACTAAGATTGGCATAATAATCACTAAACATATCAGCCAAAAGCAAAGGTACATCACCTTCGGTTAATGAAATATCATCACCTTCATTTGGAGCAAGTGTATTACACTCGGGTAAAAGTTTATATTCCTTACCGTTTAATGATATAACGGTTTGTTCTTCATCCATCCATACGGCGTGAGTTTTTCGCATTTCATCTAATGCATCGCAACCGCAAAATACAAAACAAACTATCGCAAAAGCCAAAATCAGCGAAATAAAACGCAATAATTTTCTCATACAGCCTTCCCCCTATTCCAAATTAAGTTTCTTGGTCATAATTTTTCTTGTTATCTGGAATAAAACAAAGGATATAACCGCTTCTACAACTATGATTGCACAAAAAACTATATGTATAGATGCCAGCGGATGAACAATAATAAAATCGCCTATTTTTTCCATTAAAGGAGAATCGGCAATAGAGGTTAAAACAATACCGAAAACTGTACCTAAAATTTGCGTTACAAAATAATAAGCAAAATATACACCAACTGCACACAAAATCTTGTTTTTCTTTGAAATTTGACCAATCGCAATACACACATAATAAAGAAGTATGCCATATGAAGCAGCCAAAAACAAAATAACTGAGAATTCCAATGAATATAGCAGAGTATGAAGCCATTCATTAAAAGCGAAAGTTTCCATTGCCTTGCCGAACAAATATGTAATTGCTTTTATTACTTCGTTTAATACATCGCCAAAAGTAAATATCATAAAGGAAATAAAAGCCACAATTGCAGAAAGAAAATTAAAAAGTATTGCTGTTAATAACTTTACTATAAGATGCTGTGTTGGTGTAAATGGTAAAGTAAAGGTTAAATATCCCTCACCGGTGAAAAGATTTTTATAAAATCTTACAACCGAGAAAAAGGATGAAAATCCAAAGCATACAAGAATAGCAACAACATAAACAAATATTGAACTTCCATTTACAAGAGAATAAATTGTATTATCATTTTCAAAAAACTGAATAATCCTTCCAAGCAGAGCGACACCAAACAAACATATATACACAGGTAGCATAACTCTGAGATAGGCTTTTATTTCGTGCTTAAATAACTTTTTTACCATCTGAATACCTCCCTGAACAGTTCATCGACACTTTTTCCGTGTTCTTCGCGAATGGAATCCACCGTTTGATGAAGCACAACATTACCCTGCTTTAAGAAAATAACCTCATCTAAAATCTGTTCAATATCATAAATAAGGTGGGTGGAAATAAGCACCGTTGCATCGGGATTATAGTTATTTATTATAGTAGAAATTACATAATCTCTAGCGGCGGGGTCAACACCCGCAATAGGCTCATCCAGAACATAAAGCTTGGCATTACGGCTCATAACAAGAATAAGGCATACCTTTTCCTTATTACCCTTGGAAAGATTTTTAAGCTTAGCTACAGGTGAAATACCAAGTCGCCTAAGCATCTCAAAAGCTAGTTCAACCCTGAAATCCTCATAAAAATCAGCAAAATATTCTACAATCTGCTCAACCGTCATCCAACTGTTAAGATAAATATTATCAGGTAAATAGGCAACTACTTTTTTGGTTTCTACACCTATGTACTTACCATCTACCTTTACGCTACCAAAAGACGGAGTTAAAAGTCCGTTAATAAGCTTAATAAGGGTTGTTTTACCTGAGCCATTTGGCCCTAAAAGCCCAACAATTTTACCGCTGTCAAGGCACAAATTAACATTATTAAGCGCCCATACTCCGCCATAGTTTTTTGTAAGACCGGAACAGGTTAAAATTTCGCTCATTCCTTCCACTCCTCCACATATTTTTTAATTTCTTCATTACTTAGTCCCAACGAATGCATCTCACCAAAAAATTCCAAGGTTTTTTGGTAAAACAACTGATTTACCGTTTCTTTTGCCTTGGAAGTATCAGGCGAAACATAGCACCCCGAGCCCTGCACAGAATATATAATTTCTTTAAACTCCAGCATTTCAAAGGCCCGCTGAACTGTATTTGGATTTACGCCGGTAAGCAAAGCTGTTTCACGCACCGAAGGCAGCTTGCTCTCGGGCGCAAATTCACCCGTTGATATTCTAAGGCAAATTTGCTCACATATCTGCTCTGCCAAGGGTCTTCCCTTATTTAATTTCCACAGCATATATTACCTCCTCTGTTCAATATACCGTAAATGCACTACTGTACCAATACAATAATACACTATTACGCGCTATATGTCAACAAAAAAGTCGCCCTATATAAAATAGGACAACTTTTTATTTAAAATATTACATATTGTGCAAATGATATTAAGCTCTGTTTACACTGCCAAAAAGCTTCATTTTCTTTTCGGTTTCAAGTTTGATTGCCTCAATCATATAAGGAACCAAGTCGGTAATGCCACAGCCCTTTTGATAATTTTCATAAGCGGCATTGGAAGATGCGCAATTTATATCGGTAAAGATATTAACCTTGGAAATACCGCCTGCTATGGTGTTTTTAAAATCGTCATCACTAAGACCCGAACCACCGTGTAGCACCAAAGGAGTGGGAACTGTAGCGGCAATTTCTGCAAGACGCTCTAAATCCAGCTTGGGTTTGCTTTTGTATGCTCCGTGTGCGGTACCAATAGCAACCGCCAAAGCATCAACACCTGTGCCCTCAACAAAAAGCTTAGCTTTATCAGGCTCGGTATAGATGCTCTTATCTCCCTCACCGTCGCCCTCTGCGCTACCGTCATTAGCGCCAACATGACCAAGCTCGCCCTCAACGGTAATACCCTTTGAGTGTGCCTTTTTAACCATTTCGGCTACAGCCTTCATATTGCCGTCAAAATCCAAAGTAGAGCAATCATACATAATGGAGCTAAAGCCTAAATCCATAGCAAGATTGACATTTTCCTCGGTAAGACCGTGGTCAAAATGAAGAACAACGGGAACGCTTGCGCGCTTTGCCATATCGGTAAGAAGGGGTGCAAGCTCACGAAGTCCACCATAAGGCAAAAGCACCTCTGCAGTACCAATAATTACGGGAGATTTCATCTCCTCAGCGGCACCTAAAACGCCTCTTGCCATTTCAAGATTGACCGTATTAAAAAGACCTACTGCGTATTTATTTTTCTTTGCGTCCAACAAAACATCGTTTAAATTTACAAGCATTTTTTTATTCTCTCCTATTAATAAAAATTAATCAAAATCGGCTAATCTGTTTATTCTGTCATCAGTAAAGATGTCATATTCATCGTGGCTGGTGGTAGAAAATTCGCTGATTACCGCACCCTCATCACCTGACTGGAACCAGTGAAGTGTGTTGGGGGCGATAGTATACTGCTCACCGGGATTAAGCTCAATCTCATGCCATACTGTAAAATAAGGATCATACCCTTCGGGAGCCTTGCACTTAGGCGCATCGGCAGGATCACCCTCAACATAAAGATATACCTTACCATAGCGGCAACGGAAGGTTTCCTGCTTACCCATATAATTAATTTCAGGCATTGGCTTATGGGTATGCTCAGGGCAGGTTTGGTGGGGTAAAAGCACCATTTCCTTAGCGCAATAATAATCTGTATTAACATAGATAATAATAGAAAGACCGATTTTTTCAAAATCATCAAGACCAAGCTCAACAATTTCTATATTTTCAGATTCCTCAGGAGAAATTACAATATTTGCCTTTTTGTACATTTCTCTAGCTTTTTCGCGATACTGTTCTGCAACCTCTTTTTTCATAATTAAATCTCCTTACAAAGTATTTTCTTCCATAAACTTAAGGGTTTGCTCAATAGAAACTATTCCGGTAGATGCGCCCACCGCCATAATACAGTGTGTACCTACTGCATTACCAAATTTTGCCGAGCGTTCAAAATCCCAATCCTGAGCCAGACCTGCTAAAAAGCCTGCACAGAAGGAATCGCCCGCGCCTGTGGTATCAACAGGCTTTATACTCTTATAGGTGGGGTAAATTTTGCCTTTCTCCCCGCCGGGACGCACATACGCACCGTCAGAGCCTACCTTGATGATAACATTCTTTACACCCTTTGCAAAAAAGAAATCTGCAATTTTATCTAATTCGGTTTCACCCGAAAGCTTTGCCGCCTCATCATAGCTGGGCATAAATATATCAATATGTTCAAAAACGCCCTCCAGCTTAGGTAACCAAATATCATCAAAATCCCAAGCGGTATCAAAAACGGTGAGCTTGCCGCGCTTTTTACATTCCTTTAAAAATTCTGCACAGGGGGCGCCGTCAAAAGATGTAAGAAGCATTGCACCTGTATAGAATACAATGTCACATTCGTCTACGGTATTCCAGTTAATATCCTCTAAACAGTAATCTGCCCCCGAAGCGGGATTATAAAGGAAGCTGCGCTCACCCGTGGACTGAATACAAGCTATTGAAAGGGTTGTGGGTGAAGGTCCGCAGGTAACAACAGCCGAAATATCTACATTATTCTTTTTAAGCTCAGACTTGATGAATTCGCCGTAAAAATCCTCACCTACTCGGCAGGAAACGGCAACAGGAACACCAAGCTTGCCTAAATCAATACCGCAGTTGGTAGCACACCCGCCAACACAGGTTGTAATGGATTCAACGCTGCGAAGGGTTCCGGGCGTAGGAACACTGTCAACAGGCTTTACCAAAATGTCTGTTGTAACACTTCCGCAACACAAAATTTTTTTCATTTAACCACACCTCAAATATAGTAAATTGACTTTATTATTATAATAGTATATAATAACAACAAAGTCAAGTGTTTTTTGCGTTAAAGCAGGGGTGATCAATAATGACGCGTGGAATGAACGGTGGCGATATAAAACGCGCAAACCGTGGTTTGTTTTTAAAAAATATTGCCTTAGGCAAGGCAAATTCAAGAATTGAGCTTGCAAAGCTTACCGGTCTTACAAAAATGACTGCCGGCAATATTACTTCAGAATTAATTCAAGCCGGTATTATAGAGGAATCCGGCCCGATATATGCAGGTGTCACAGGTCCTGCCCCCCAAAGGCTTACCATATGCCGGACTGCCCCAAAAATAGTTGGAGTTTATATTTCGCGCGATGAAATTATTTTCAGTATTGGAACACTTTCCGGAGATATTATTTTTAAAGATAATACTCCCCTTTTAAGTGAAAATACCGATTCTATTTCACAAAAGCTTGTAAACGGAATTAAATCTGCAATAGAAAAACAAAAAGATAATATTCTGGCAATTGGTGTTGCTATGATTGGTCCTATTGATAATGACGGAGCAATTGTAGATTCTCCTAATTTTTTTGGCATAAAAAAATTACCCGTAAAAAAAATTATTGAAGATAATTTTAGTTACCCCACCATTATTTGCAACGACATAAGTGCCGCGGCAGTAGCCGAGCATTTAAAGGGCGGAGAAATTCATTCAAACTTTGTGTTTATAGGTAACTCAAACGGACTTGGTGCGGGTATTATTCATAACGGCGAGCTTTTAACATCCAAAAATTTATTTATTGGCGAATTTGGTCACATAACAATTAATGCAAACGGAGAAAAATGTCCTTGCGGAAATACCGGCTGTCTGGAGCTTTATGCCTCACATATGGTACTGATAAAGCGCCTTTCTGATGCAGTTGGAAAAAAGATTTACCCACAGGATTTTGAAGAGCTTGCCAAAATTCCTGAATGTGATGAAATTTTTAATGATATAGCCCAAAAGCTTTCGGCAGGACTTATAACAATTACCAATCTTTTGCGACCGGAAGCTTTTATTTTGGGATATGACAGCTATTTTTTGCCGGATAAATATATTGATGCAATTGAACATAACATTAACAGCGCGCGTTTTTTAAAAGAAGATGAAAGAATAAAGGTTTATAAAGCGCATTATAAATCAGAGTCAGCAATATACGGAAGCATAGCCGCCGTTTTAAATGAAGTTTTTAAGGGCGAAATATTATTTAATAACTGATATTTTAAGCGATTTTTTGTATAGTTTTTATACAAAACAACAAAAAAGAAAATATTTTTAAAAATTGCAAAAAAAGTGTTGACATAAGCATAAACAAATGATATAATAATTAGCGTTGTGACTGAGGTTGCAACCTGAATATTATATGCGAGTGTGCTGGAATCGGCAGACAGGCACGTTTGAGGGGCGTGTGTCTTTGGCGTACGGGTTCAAGTCCCGTCACTCGCACCAAAATGGAAATCCGTTCTCGAAAGAGAGCGGATTTTTGATTTTACATTATTCATTTTAATTATTACAGAGTCATTTTAAACAAGCTCACCGAGAGTGATCGGGGAGCTTGTTTTTATATTTTTAAAACATCAATTCTATCTACTGAATTATCTGATGTGTTATATATTATAACCTTGGCATAATTTTTATAAACTTCAAAAACCGAATATTTATCGTGGGTCATTGAGGCATCATAATCATACAAATTGTTATACTTACGAAGGGTGTAATTTTTATTATGCTCATGTCCGTTAAGGTAAAGTCTGATATTATACTTTTCACAAAGCGTTTCTATTTTACCGAGTCCCGATTCGGGAAGTATGGGAGCCGGCAAATCCTGAGCGATGCCAAAATGGTTAAGTAAAACTATATGCTTTGCTCCGTTTTTATTGGCATTCAAAATGCTTTTTTCCACAAACTCAACCGTTTCGTCGGTAAGTATACCGTAGGATTTGTAGCTTACTCCCAAATCCTTAACGGCAGGATATCCACCATATTTTGTAAAAAAGGCAATAAAGGCAACCTTTTCGCCGTTTCTGTTACTGTACCAGAGCTTGTTTTTAAAAAATCTGGTATCGGGCGAAGTATCGTGATTACCTTGAAGCTCATAATGGGGAATTTTGCCTTCTTCCCTGCCCTCTATGGGATTTTCAGGGTCGCAAAGCTTTAGCTTTTTAACTACATCAAGATAAATTTTATAATCCTTTTCATAGCTGGCTAAATAACCATCATCAATGTTATCGCCAAGCTCCACAACAAAATCCAAGGGGGCAGAACTGTGTATTTTTTCAAGGTGATTATATACTCCGTAAAGCCAGTTATAATCCTTCCAACCGTACCTTTCACCTATATGCGAATCGGACAAAACAGCAAAGCGGGAAAGGAGCTTACCGAAATCAATATCGGGCAATTCATTTTTGCTTTTTACGGTATAAAGAGCAGGATTTTTATATGGTGGTAGTTGGTCTATAATAACACCTTTATAAAAAAGGTCGCTTACATCAATATTTTTTTGGTCGGCGAGCGGTGCAAATGCTCTGTTGGGAATTATTATTTCATTACTTCTTCGCGCCTCGATTTCACTATAGCTCATTCCCCATTTTGAAAAGGCAAACAAAAGGGTGGCTATTTTTTTACGGCTGCTTGATGCATCAATGGTATTTTCACTATTCCATTTTACTATTATGTCGGTAGTGGTAAAAAAGCCTACACCATTATAGGCACCGCCGTGTTGGTCGGTTTCGTGAGTTATATTTGTGTTTATACCATCAAGGGGAAGATTGCCGAAATAATAGATTATTTCATTAACATTTTTAAGCCTTATTTCGCCGCTGCTTGCTACTGCATTTTCAAGATAAATATCTAAAATATATCGCCTAAAATGGCAACGGTCATCATTAGCATCCTCAGGCACTCCCCTAAAGTGGGATTCAAGTATATAACAAGGATTTTGCATTTTGCACCTCCATTGTTTTATGTTACCTCAAATTATACAACCAAACAAAAATCAAGTCAATAGTTAAAATAAACACCTGCCCTGTATTTGGAAAACGACTTCCAAACACAGGGCAAGCTAAATAGTTATATTGATTTACTTTTGTAATTCAGCCCACCGGATAGCTTCAACATATTCCGGCTCATTTCTTACCGAATCAAACCAAGCCCAACGAGTATTGGTTAAAAAATTATATAGAAATTCACAACTATAAAAAGATAGATGACTTATTCCAAACAAGTCAAATTTCTCGCCCTTTTCATTAATTGCCACAGTCCAATTTTTATTGACCTTTAAATTTGAAAACAATTCTCCGCCAATATCCAAATACTCCTGATTCAAGTTAAAGATATACTTGTATTTAGCTATGGCAGATTTGAACTCCTGCCACCCTTCAGCTGTTTTTCCTTCACCAAAAAGGCAGGCCGAAAGCACAAGTTGTTTATAGGCATAAAACAGTTTCCAACCATCAGGCGGTTCGTTTCCATTACCAAAATTTTTGATGATACTTAAAACATTACGGTGATACTCTGCTTTTTTAGATGCTCCAAAGGAATCGGGATAGCGTCTATCCAACTGGTAAGAATAATTTTCAAGTGCTTCTAAGCCCTGATGAATATACATATGCTCAGAATCCATTCTACGATTATAACGATAAACCAAAGCTCCTCGCCTGTTAAAAACAGAAAGATACGGGCAGAAATCAAGCCATTTATCCAATTCTTGCTCATTACAAGCTGTTACCATTAACTCAAGCATACCGTCACGGTATTGAGTATTATTAAGCAACCTTTCGGTGTTCTTACGAAGTATAGAAAGATTTTCTTCTCTGCCCTCTTCATTTTTTAAAATGTATGTTGCGAGCACACAAGAATAGCTCCATACATAATAATCATCCTCGGGATATTTACGGCAGTATTCTTTTACAAAATCCAGCATTTCTTTGCTTCCGTATTCAAGGTTATTCCATTCAACACTAAAACGCTCTTTATCTGCCTGTTTTGACTGATTATCATTTAATAGAAGTGAATCAATACTAACGCCGAAGTAGTTTGCAATTGTTGGTAAAAGTTCTACATCAGGATAGCAAACACCTGACTCCCAACGCGAAACCGACTGCCCCGATACACCAATGACTTCTGAAAATTTTTCTTGGGTAATATCTTTTTCTTTACGAAGTCTTTTTAACATTTCCCCAAATTGCAGTTTCATTTTAAAACCTCACTTAAATAAATTGAATCAGCGCTTCTTCTGATTATATTTTAGCAAAGTTAAAATAATAATACAATATCACGGTTGTTAATAGTTTTTCACTTGTTTAGTGAATTCTTATTTTTTATATCCACAAGTGCAACGGTCTTTTTCTATTGGTACAAGCTGTCCGCACCCCATACACTTCCAGTTTTCTCCCGAAGTGGCAATAAGTTTTTCGGTTTCGTCCAAATCATCTTCCTCAATTTTTTTTTGCGGCTCTTCACCATACAAATTAAGGGATTTTATTAAAATCAAAAATACAAATAATAACTGTGTGTAAAGTGCCGCCGCAGATATAAGGAATATGGTATCAAAGGATGGTGAAAGTAATTCAACATACTCAAAAAAATTGTTGGAATTAAAACCGGACATAGCTTTAAGCGTTAATAAATAATCCAAGGTATTAATAACAACCCCTGCTCCATACGAAATAAAGACTGCTATAAAAAGCGTTTTATCCCTTACAATACGACATTTTGAAACCCAGAAAAACAAAAGAAGTATTATAGCGGTGGCAATCCAAGGCCTTATCAACTGATAAATATACCCTGCTATTGAAAGGTCAGATAATTCCACAATAAATATATCCGCAAGGGCAAAGATAAGCATTATGGGGCAAATTTTTAAAAAATTTTTAAAATCCATATATTTGCGTGTTATAACAAGTAAGCTAATAAATAAAGCAACTCCAAAGGCGAAAATGCAAAGGCTTGCAATATAACTTGCATTTAAAACAAGAAGCATATATTTAATGGGTGCATCAATTAAAAACGCCGCTAAAAAAACGCCACATACCGCCAAGATAGATTGTTTTTTAATTTTTTCTGTTCGCATTTTATTCTCCTTCATAATGTCTTCTATAAATATGTAGCCTAAAATTCCAAATTATTTCATTTTGCAAAAAAATTATTCTTCCATAACATGTTGTTCACGAAGCTTTGAAGGGGTAGTATTATACCATTTCTCCAAGGCTCTGTAAAAGGCGTTTTTATCGTTAAATCCGCAATTTACAATAATATCCTTTATGGGCATATTTGTGGTTTTAAGCAGTTCTGCCGCCTTATCGGTACGAAGCTTTATTACATAGGTTTTAAAGCCCATTCCAAAACGCTCTTTAAAAATTCGGCTGAAATATGACGGATTATAAAAGCTGCGTTCTGCCAGATCCTCCAAAGAAATATCCTCTGAAAAGTTCTTGTTTATGTAATCCATAATCTTCAAAAGGACATCCTGCTTCTGGTCGCTAAGTCCTTCGGGAAGATGGTATGCAAGCTTGCGCATAAGCTTTGAAAAAAGCGTTTCCACATATCCGTGTATAACATTTTTGTAAAGTGGATTTTTAAAGGATAGCTCACTTACAAGGTCCTTTAAAATATGCTCTATAGTATACATTTCATCCCCTGAAAAGCTAACAATAGGAGCAGCATTTTCATCAAAATCGGCGCCGAAATCCTCAAAGGCTGAAAGACCTAAAATATCAAAGGCATTATTTTTGTTTATAAGCTCACGACTTATAAATTCCAAATCAAACATAACCTCATAATATGTCATAGAACCATTAGGAAAAACGCCGTGGGTCTGCTCATAATTAACAAACAAAAAATCGCCCCGTTTTACTTCATAGGGTACTCCGTTTATCTCCTGAACACCTGCGCCATCCCTTATATAAATAAGCTCTACAAAATTATGACGGTGGGTAGAAAAACCGTTTACCGATTCAAAATACTGTGCACCAATATGCTCATCATGCAGTTGTACCTGTTCAAAACTGAATTCACGCATTATAATCACCATTATTATTGTGCTATATTAAAGACCTTTTGTCAAGTTGCATTTAATATATTTTTTAATTATTTTAAAAAAGCTATTGGTTGTTATATATAAAAACATCGACTTAAATTTAGGCAAAAATACATCTAGTGCAAAAATTCATTTTATGATAAAATAAAATGAATATAATGCGTTATTATGCGCATTAAATAATTAACAGGAGATAAATATTATGAGTGAACAAGCAAAATTCAATGAGCTTCAGCAAAAAGCCATTGCAATTTCAAACGAAGTAAAAAAGGTTATTATTGGTAAGGATGATATTATAGACAGACTTCTTATTTCCTTCCTTGCACGAGGTCATGTTTTATTAGACGATATTCCCGGTGTTGGTAAAACAACAATGGCTCTTGCTTTTTCCAGAGCTATGAACCTTAATCATCAGCGTTTGCAGTTTACCCCCGATGTACTTCCTACCGATGTTACAGGCTTTTCTGTATACAATAAGGATACTGACAGTTTCACCTACAAACCCGGTGCCGCTATTTGTAATCTTTTCCTTGCTGATGAAATCAACCGTACCTCCAGTAAAACCCAATCTGCTCTTTTGGAGGTTATGGAGGAAGGCAAGGTTACTGTTGACGGTGTTACCAGAGAGCTTCCCAAGCCTTACATAGTTATTGCTACACAGAATCCTATTGGTTCTATTGGTACACAGATGCTTCCCGAATCACAGCTTGACCGTTTTATGGTTAAGGTTTCTATGGGTTACCCCGATGTAGACAGCGAATATGAAATTTTAAAGGGCAAACAGAACCGCAATCCCTTAGAGGATGTTAAAGAGGTCGCTTCTGCATCTGATATTGTTGAAATGCAGCAGATGGCTGAGCAGGTATTTGTTAGTGATACTAACTATCACTACATTGCAGAGCTTGCCGAAGCCACCCGTAACAACGATATGTTAGAGCTTGGTATGAGTCCCCGTGGCTCTATTTCCACCGCTCGTCTTGCCCGCGCTTATGCATTTGTTAAGGGCAGAAATTATGTTATTCCCGATGATATTGCCGCTGTATTTGGTGATGCAGCATCTCACCGTGTAATTTTAAGCCCCAAAGCCAGAGTAAACGGCACAACCGTTGAAGCTGTTTTAAACAGTATTCTTCAAACCGTTCCTGTGCCTAAAATTGAAGGATAAAACCTTTAATTTGTTATTTAAAATTATATGTGAGGTTTTATAATGGCAATAATCAGACTTATATATGCAGCGTTTGTTGTAATCGCAGGCATTTTTGTGGTTATGTATGTAGATTCACTTGCTCTGCTTTTGTTCATTGTAACCCTTGCCCTTCCTCTGTTTTTATTCTTACTTTTGTTGCTTGCAAGAGTTCTTACAAAAATAACGGTTGAACCGCCAAATGCTCTTGCAACCAAAGGACAAGCCGTTTCAATGAAAATACATTTAAAAAATCTTTCCTTTATTGCTCTGCCTACCCTTCGCGCCACCGTTACATATTACGGAGCTTTTTCGTCCGAACCCGAAAAAACGGAGATTTCCTTTCCGCTTCACGCACTCACAACACAGACTTCAAGCTTTGATATTAAATCTGAGCATGTTGGTGTTGTTAAGGTTAGCATAAATAATATTTATATGTATGATTATTTTCGTCTTTTCCGATTTAAATACAAAATTAATCAAAACTATGAAATAACCTTTTTACCCGAAATTCTCCCGCTTACTTTAGATATTCGACCTAATACACTTTTGGGTGTGGATTCTGATATTTTTTCAAAAAGCAAAAAGGGTGACGACCCCTCTGAGGTTTTTGCTATCCGAGATTATGTAGGCGGTGACAAGCTGAACCGCATTCACTGGAAGCTAAGCAGTAAAGCAGATAATCTTATGGTTAAGGACTACAGTCTGCCCATAAACAACAGTATTTCTATTATTCCTGAGCTTGCATCTGAAAAGGGCGAAAATTTGCTGAATGACCTTGATGCAGTTCTTGAAACAACAATAAATCTTTCGGCTTTCCTTTGTGATGCTGAAATTATACATCACATTTGCTGGTATGACCCAAAGGGCGCCCGATTTTTTGATGAAGAAATTAAAAATACCGATGATATGTTTGCCGCACTTGGACTTATTCTTGCGGGCGGTATTGATAATCAAGGTGGCTCTTTGGAATTTTGGAAAAAAGACCGACCCATTTGCTCCCATGTTGCATATGTCACTGCTTTGCAGAATGCATCTGTTTTAGGTGATTTGGGTGAACTGTCATATGCTACCTTTTACTCAGTTTTTAAAATCGGTGATGAGCTTTCCGGTGCTGAGGGTACTGCAGGTGCTATACAATTTATTACTGTAAATCCTGATAATGTTTCCGACTCTTTAGCCGGAATTACGCTTTAAGGGGGTGCTGATATGAAGAATAAATCAACCCCTATTACAGAAGCCTTAAATCCCCTTGTAAATACCGGTGTTAATTTTGAATACCGCGGTAGTAAAACCACCGGCAGCAAAGCGCTTTCGGTAATTTTAAGCACCATTTTAAACTACATTATAACAATGGGTATAAGCCTTGGTGCCGTACTAACCTTTACAACAATGTTCCGAGTGCAGTATCACGATGCAATGTTTTGGGTTATAAGCCTTATTTACGGTATGGTAATTAACATTGCCTGCCAATTACCCAAAAAAATTTCAAGATACACAATTCTTGGTCTGTTGGGATTAATAATTGCAACATTTTTTATTTTCTTTAATCTCAGTCTTTCCGGCCTTGAGTACATAAGAGATTTTGTTTTGGTTGGAATTACCGAGAATATGCGTTGGGATGTACCTCAGCTTTCATACATATTCAGCGAAGCTATGAAGCTGGATACTACCTTTGTGCTTTCTCTTTTTTCTGTTTTAATAACAACCGGTGTAACCTTCTTCACGGTAAAGAAAATCAACTTTATTATTGTTTTTCTTATAACCTTCCCATTATTTGAAATCGGCGCCGCATTTGGTATGGTTCCAAACCACTTTTGCTTTGCGGCAATGCTTTCGGGTTGGATGGGCGTTTTTGCAATGCACAGCTCAACCATTATAAGAAAGATTAAAAAACGCAGAAGAGATAAAAAGAAAACCAAAACAACCGTTGCCGAGCGCAAACAAACACTTATTTCCACAATCGGTATAATAGTTGCAATAATCACCTTTTTAACCTTTTCAGCAGGTCATTTTATTGTTGGTCTTGCAGGATATGACCGCCCTGAAAATATGAAGGAATTGCGCAGTGGTTTTAAAAACTATGTTTCTGATTTAATTGACTACATTTTTGGCGTTGATAATGACGGAAGTCTACGCGAAGGCAGACTTTACCAGATGAGCGACCGCGTTATTAAAAACAGAACCTACCTTACGGTTGTATCCCCCTTCAGGGAGCAAAGCTATTTACGCGGTTACATTGGCGGTGATTATTCAGGCGATTCTTGGGCTTACCCTACCACCGACCCTAACTATACCTGGCTGGAGGAATCCTATGAATCAAGCGGATTCTACCCACAAAATATGCAGGGTAAGGCTCTTGAGAGTATTGCTGACAGAAACAACTTTGTAAAACGCACTGCCGCAACAATTACAATAAGTAATTTAAGGCGCAAAAAGGATTACGCTTACACCACCTATGTTCCCCTTATTACAAACAACTTCAATTTAAGCGGTGATACCTTTATTGAGCCGAAGAATAAATCTGAATACTCATATAACGCTTACCTTGATACAGGTAATCTGTTTATGATGAAATCCAGTAATCTTTACAACGAAAAGGAGTTTTCTTCAATCTGGAAGGAATACACCAAGTATGTAAAGTATACCTACACAAAGCTACCCACCGGTATGGCGGAGGTAAACAACATTGTAGATGGACTTCACAACGGAACAGGCTACGGCTATAATGGCAAGGGTGTTTCGCAATCCAACATTGAAACTGCCGACCGCATAAGGGAGTATTTAAAGAAAAATATTGAATATTCGCTTACTACCCCTGAGCTACCCGAAGGGGAGGATTTTGTTACCTGGCTGTTGATGGAAAACAAAAAGGGCTATTCTGCGCACTTTGCAACAGCAATGACTGTAATGCTGCGTATGGCAAAGGTTCCCGCCCGTTATGTTGAAGGCTATGTTGTTTTACCCGAAGACTTTAAAAAGGCTACTGCTACTTCAGATGACGGCTATTATTCCTTGGATGTTACCGATGCAAACGCCCACGCCTGGGTTGAAATTTATGAAAGCAACTATGGCTGGATTCCTATTGAAGCCACCCCCGGATTTTTTGAGGGCAGTCTGCTTGATGATATGCAGGTTGAGGATGATAGCTTTGATGCCCCCGAAAATCAAGAGGGCGGCGACGAGGAGTTTGACCATAACCCCGAGGCTGACGAGGACTTAAATATTCCAATGGAGATTGAGCCACCAAAGCAGGAATTAGTAGAGGAAGAAAAGCCCGTTACATTTTTACAAATAATATTTAATATTATTATATACCTGTTTATATTTATTGGTTTAACGGTTGGCATTTTCATTATAATTCTTTTACTTATATTTGTTGTTCTTATAATCCGTCGTGCCATAAATCTAAGTATTCTTAAAAAGAAATTAAGCTCAAAAGATTATAACAAAAAGGTGTTATCTGTTTACCAATACTATATGCGACTTTTAACCTTTGAAAATATTGCCAATACCGAGCATCTGCCCTACCTTAAATTCGCTAAAAAGATTGCTACGGAAAGCAATGCCATTACCGCTGAGCAACATCTTAAGGTTATGGAAATTTTCTTAAAATATCGCTTTAGTAATGAGGCACTTTCCGAGTCTGAAATAAGCTTTATAAAAAATGCTGTAAAAGAATACCGCAAAAACTCAACTAAAGATCGTTCTTTAGAAGATAAGTTCCAGTTTATGTTTATTGATAATTTAGGTTAATTTACAATTACAACAATTTAAGGGTTACGATGTTTTCGTAGCCCTTAAATTAAATATGTAGAAAGGGATATGTTTATGAAACGCTTTATAACGGTTTTATTATGTCTGATTATTTTTGTTACCACACTTTCAGGGTGTTCGGAAAAAACTATCGATGTAAGAATTCTAAGTGTGGAAAACTCACCCGCTGCCACACTTGTTCATATGCTGGAACAGGAAAATAACAAAAGCGCTAACAACTATATTTCATCAACCGTTAATCTGCCAAACCGAGTACGAAATCTTATTGCCGATAACGAATGTGATATTGCCGTTGTTCCGGTGGAAACAGCTGCTCTTATTTTTAAAAGAGGTCTTACAGATATTAAAGTTCTGGCAGGTATATCCACAGGCGGATTTGAGCTTGTTACAACCGAAACAATTACAGATTTTTCAGAGCTTAAAGGCAAAACAATTTACCTTACCGACCGTGACACAATTAAAGAAGGTGTTTTTAAGTATCTACTCAGCCAATACGGAGTTAACCCATTTGATGAGGTTACCTTTAATTATGCTTCTGATACAAAGCAGTTAGAAGAAAATATTTTAAAAAATGAAATCAGCTTTGCTCTGCTAACCTCCGCAGATGCGGCGTATATTAAAAATACTATAAAAAATATTACCGCCTTTAACATTACCGATAAGCTTAATGAAAAATTTAAAAACCCATCTATTGTTACCTATTGCGTTATTGGTAAAACCGATTTTATTAACCAAAATCCAAAAGCAATTGAACAGCTTTTAAAGGATATGGAAGAATCTGTTTTAAAATCCACCGACCTTTCAGCAACGGTTACTTTGGCCAAAAAGCATAGCTTTTTAACCGATGACTATTTTAATGAAGACTTTATAACCGCCTGTAAGGCAGATTTTGTTTCAGGCGAAGCTATGAAGAAAAAGTTTTCGGCATATTTTAAAATGCTTACAAAAATAAGCTCATCATTAATCGGCGAAAATGCTCCGAGCGATGATTTTTACTTTATAGCTGATTAATAATACTGCCAAATTTCACATTTTGCACCCTCGTTATTGGGGGTGCATTGTCATTTTGTTAAAATTTAAACAAATGTTAGTTTTTTTCTTGCATTTTCGACAGTTTGACCTTATAATAAATATAATGGCTCATTGTGGGATTACTTTATCCTGCGGTTTGTCACTTAATGCAAATAATTTTATTGAAAGGAGTTTCCCTTATGAATTATTCTCATGAAGTGGAACAAATGTGTCCTCTCGCTAAGGGTGCTTATCATGGCCCCGCTCCCATTCCGGAAGAAGGTAAATGGGTTCAGGTTAAAGAAGTAAAAGATATCTCCGGTCTTACCCACGGTATTGGCTGGTGCGCACCTCAGCAGGGTACCTGTAAGCTTACCCTTAATGTTAAAGAGGGCGTTATTGAAGAAGCTTTGGTTGAAACCATCGGTTGCTCCGGTATGACCCACTCTGCCGCTATGGCTTCTGAAATTCTTATTGGCAAAACCCTTCTTGAAGCACTCAACACCGACTTGGTTTGTGATGCTATCAACACCGCTATGCGCGAGCTTTTCTTACAGATTGTTTACGGTCGTACTCAGACCGCTTTCTCTGAGGACGGTCTTCCTGTAGGCGCAGGTCTTGAGGACCTCGGTAAGGGTCTTCGTTCACAGACCGGTACCACCTATGCTACCAAGGCAAAGGGTCCCCGTTACTTAGAGCTTGCTGAAGGTTACATCACCAAGGTTGCTGTTGATGAAGATAACACAATCATCGGCTACAAATTTGTACACCTTGGCAAAATGATGGATATGATTAAAAAGGGTATGGATG
>JAGAOS010000030.1 GCA_017623575.1 Clostridia bacterium | reverse complement strand
TTGATTTTGCCCTTATAATACTTTCGGACAAGGTTAAAACGAAATAATAAGTCATAACAAGTTGAAACGAGTTGTTTGCGAAAAACCCTTTATTTACAGGACTTTTAGAGGATTTTATTAATTGCCAACGATAAGTGATAATGCTTCACAAAATATTAGTTGACAAATTCTTATTTATCGAACAGTTTAAAAAAGAATAGGACATAAAAAATCCGTGCTTCCACAAAGGAAACACGGATTTTTGGTCGGAGTGACAGGGTTCGAACCTGCGGCATCGACATCCCAAATGTCGCGCGCTACCAACTGCGCCACACCCCGATTTATTAAATTGTATCAAAGAAGACTTGAAAAATCAAGTTCCACAGTTGTGGTCAAATATAGGGTCAAACCTCAAAAATCGAGATTTGAAAGTGCGAAAAACCCAGTGTTTATGCGGGTTTTCAAGGTTAGGGGTTTGAGCCGTTCTCTTAGACCCAAATGTCGCGCGCTACCAACTGCGCCACACCCCGATGGTATGATATTTTGTTTAAAAAGCGATATTTTCTATAAGTGGTCAAATAGTTGGTCAAAATCAATTTTACAGTAATTTTTGAAAACGGTCAAGTCCCAAAAACCCAGTGTTTATGCGGGTTTGCGAGCACTCGAACTTCGGAGGTGTCGGGACCGACCACTTGTTCCCAAATGTCGCGCGCTCCCAACTGCGCCACACCCCGATTTATTATTTTACTTTTCAAACAACAAAAGATATTATACTAAATATATGAATTTTTGTCAAGCAAAATATTAAAAGAAAAGAAAAATTTAATAACGCAATGAATTTAAAGGACAATAATTCCGTTGATTTGTTAGTTTTTTGGTGTCGCAACCAATGGTTGCGGCGATTTTTTTGTTTGTAAACATAAATATATAGATTTTTATTTTGCGATTTGATATAATAAATTTAGCAAAATAAAAGGAATGATTTTATGAATTTAGAAATTGCAAACCGCCTTTATGAATATCGCAAAAACGCAGGCTTATCTCAAGATCAGCTTGCCGATAGAATTGGCGTTTCACGCCAGGCGGTATCTAAGTGGGAGAGGGGAGAGGCGTCCCCTGATACCGATAATCTTATAGCTTTATCAGAGGTATACAATGTTACTCTGGATGAGCTTATTAAAGGTAAAAAAGCTGAAAGCTCAGATAACAAAAATAAAAACAATACTAAAGAAACCTACATTTCCTTTGAGGATGGAACGCTTAATGTCAAGCAGGGCGAAAAAGAGCAAAAGGTTCATTTTGGTTGGAAGGATGTTGGTTTTAAGGGCATCCATGTGGATATTCCTGACACTAGCGTACATATTGATAAAAACGGCATTTTTGTTAAAGAACACGGGCACATTTATTCCAAAAAGAAAAAACTGTTCAAAAGCAATGCTGAAAACTTTTTTCATAAATTCCCATACCCGATTTTAACCGTTATTGCATATCTGCTTTTTGGATTTTTAAATATTTGTGGTGGTTGGGCATATGGTTGGCTTGTGTTTTTAACAATTCCTCTTTATTACACCCTGATTAGCGCTGTTTGCGAGCGAAATGCGTCAAGCTTTGCATATCCGGTATTGGTGGTTCTTGTTTACTTAGCTTTGGGATTTTCACTGTCATTATGGCATCCAATGTGGATATTGTTTTTAACCATTCCATTTTATTATTTTCTTTGTGAGTTTATTAAAAAACTTGAGTCTAAACATTTTAAATAGGTTTTAACATATTTTACCGAGGGGGGATACTCTCCTCGGTTATATTTTTGGAAAGTTGTTGACATTTCAACAACTTTGGTGTATAATACTTGAAGTTGATAAATCAACATCTTTTTCAAGGAGAGTAAATATATGGTTAAAATAGTTGTAGATTCAACCGCAGATATTAATGAAAAAATAAAAGATAATTTTTTGGTGGTTCCATTAACAATCAATTTTGAAAGTGAAGAGTTTTTGGATGGCGTTGATATTTCTCATAAGGAGTTTTACGAAAAGCTTATAGAAAGTGATATTATGCCCACAACAAGTTAAGCGACACCCGCCGCCTTTGAGGATGTTTTTGAAGATGTTGTGTCAAAAGGAGATACAGCCGTTGTAATTACTTTGTCATCCAGTCTTTCGGGTACATATCAAAGTGCAACAATTGCTGCAAGTGAATATACCGATAAAATTTTTGTTGTTGATAGTAAAAGCGCGGCAATAGGTACGGGAATACTTGCTGAGCTTGCATTGGAGCTTGCAGATAAAGGATTAAGTGCAAAGGAAATTGCCGAACGACTAATAATAGAACGAGAGAATATAATAATAGTTGCTATGTTGGATACCCTTGAATATTTGAAACACGGAGGACGAATCTCTAAAACGGTTGCTTTTGTTGGTGGTGTTTTAAATATTAAACCTGTTGTATGCCTTGAGTTTGGCGAAATTAAAATGCTTGGTAAGGCCCGCGGTTCTAAGCAGGGTAACAATTTGCTGGTAAGCGAAATTCAAAAAGCGGGTGGTGTGGATTTTTCTAAGCCTGTTTTACTTGGCTATACAGGACTAAGTGATGTTCTTTTAAAAAAATATATTGAGGATAGCGGCGCTTTATGGAAGGATAGTGGCAAAGAACTTGACTATACAGTTATTGGTAGCGTTATAGGAACTCACGCAGGCCCCGGTGCTATTGCTGCCGCATTTTTTAAAAAGTAGTTTAAGAATAAAATTGTTATCGTAATAATACGGTAGCAATTTTATTTTTTTGTGGTATAATTATATTATTATAGTAGTTAAAAATGGAGGGGAAAACTTGACCGATTTGTGGAACTATTTAAAAACTGTAAATAAGCCAGTTGTTTTGTACGGAATGGGCAACGGAGCCGATAAAACCGTTGCTCGCCTTCGGGCAGATGGTGTGGATATTTCGGGCGTTTTTTCTTCATCGGGCTTTAAAAAGAATAAAACCTATGCAGGGCATATCGTAAAGGATTATGAATCACTAAAAAACGAACTGGGGGATATGATAATTCTTGTTTGCTTTGGCAGTCATTTGTCCGAGGTTATATGCAATGTAAAACATCTTGCAAATGAAAACGAGCTATATATTCCCGATGTTCCTGTTGCGGGCGATGCTATTTTTGATATTGAGTTTGCAAGAAAACATAAAGATAAGCTTAAGCAGGTATATGAAAATCTTGCGGATGCTTATTCAAAAAAAGTGTTTGAAAACACAGTTATGTTTAAGCTTACCGGAAAGCCTGAATATCTGTTTGAAATTGAAACAAGCAGGGATGAGGTTTTTGATATTCTGAATCTATCAAATGATGAAAGCTTTTTGGACCTTGGTGCCTATACGGGTGATACGGTTGCCGAGTTTATTGATTATGTAAAAAACTATTCATTTATTATTGCAGTTGAGCCCGATAAAAGAAATTTTAAAAAGCTTACCGAAAACACCGCTGAGCTTAGTAACATTAAACTTATTAATGCTGCAGCATCAAATAAAAAGGAAATTCAACTTATGGCGGCAAATCACGGCAGGGGTAATAGTGCTGATAAAACTATGGTTGAGGTGGAAACAATTTGTATTGATGATATTTGCAAAAGTTATGCGCCAACCTTTATTAAAATGGATATTGAGGGAAATGAGTTAAAAGCTATATCTGGTGGTATTAATACTATAAAACAGTTCTCACCGAAAATGCATATCGCCTGCTATCATACTCCGTTTGATCTTTTTGAAATACCTTTAAAAATTTTGCAAAATGTGCAGGATTATAAGGTTTATATGCGGCATCATCCCTGTTTTCCTGCATGGGATATAAACTATATTTTTGTTAAATGAATTTGTTTAATTATTTTGTTAAATTTTTAACTTTTATTAAAAAACTACTTGTAAAATAAAAATTAAAGTAGTATAATTTATTATCATAAAGAAGGTGGTTGTAATAGAAAATAATTTTATTGGGGCAATTATAGCCTTTTTATTAGGTTTGGCTATTTCGGCTGTAAATTACGCTATTTCAAAATATGTGCTTAAATATCATACTTCTAAATATCCGTTTTTGCAGCTTATCAGAACTTCATTACAGGTTGGATATTTAGTTGTTTTGTATTTTTGTGGGGAGTTTACCCCTTGGAAAACCGTTTGGCTTCTTGTTGGTGGAGCTTTAGGTATTACCTTACCTATGTTATTTTTTACCTATCGTTTGGTAAAATTAAACGACTCTTTAAAGAAAAAGGATGGTGAGTCAGATGGGTGAAGGCTCAAATGTTGTTTTCAGCATTTTTGGTATTCTTGATGTTACAGGCGAAGTTATAACAATGTGGATAATACTTTTGGTTTTAACCTTGCTGTGCCTTATTGTAAAAAGAAATCTTAAGGAGAGACCGGGTAAATTCCAAAATATGATAGAAACCGGTGTTGAATATCTAGATAACTTTTTTGAAGGTCTTTTAGGTAAAAAGAAATCGCGTCAGTATTTCACTTTTCTTGCGTCACTTTTTATCTTTATAATTTTTGCAAACTATTCGGGACTTATACCCGGTGTAGGTCTTACAGATTATGTAAAGGCGCCCACAGCCTCACTTTCGGTAACAATGGGGCTTGGTGTTATCACCTTTGCGTTTTTACAATTTGCAGGTCTAAGGTGCGGAACAAAGCATTATTTCAAGCGTTTTGTAAGCCCAATGTTTTTTATGCTTTCTCTTTTACTCTTGGACGAGTTTATTAAGCCAGCCTCTTTAGCGCTTCGTCTTTTTGGTAATGTTTTTGGTGAGGAAATGGTAACCGAGGAGCTTTATCACATTTTTCCAATAGGAATTCCCGTTGTTATGATGGTACTTTCAATTTTATTTTGTGCACTTCAGGCAATGGTTTTTACAATGCTTACATCAATATATCTTGATGAAGCAACAGAACTTGAATAATTTTAAAGGAGTAATTTATTATGACATCATCTGCTATTATTGCTATTGCGGCCGCTATTGCTATTGCACTAAGTACACTTGGTCCCGCTATTGCTCAGGGTATGACAGCAAAAAGTGCTATGGAAAGTATAGCCCGTCAGCCTGATGCCGCTAAGGACATCCGTTCCACACTTATTATATCTCTTGCCCTTATGGAGGCTCTTACGATTTACGGACTTCTTATAGCATTTATGCTTGTAGCTAAGGTATAAGGTGTTTTTATGACCATACAGTTATCAGTTACTGTCTGGACCGTTATTTGCTTTGTTTTGTTAATGTTAATCCTTCATAATTTGCTTTTTAAGCCTGTTCTTGCCGTTATGGATAAGCGTAATAAAAAAATCGAGGGCGCCAAAGCAAAAAATGCAGAGTTTGAAAAAATTCAAAGCGAAAACGATGCCCTGCTCAGTAAAAAGAAAAAAGCCTTTTTAGAAGCTCAGCTTAAAAAATCTACGGAAGAAATTGAAGCAATCAGGGCAAACGGTAAATTGGCTGCACAAAAAGCGCAGGAGCAAAGGTTAAAAACAGTAGAGGAATACCGCTATAAATCCGATGTCGAGCATAATGAGATTCTTTTGGTTTTAGAGGCTCATTCTACCGACCTTGCCTCCGCTTTTGCAGAGAACTTAGTAAAGGGATAATAATATGGAAATTCAGTATGTACTTATAAATTTTTTCCTTCTCGCTTTGCTTATTGTTCTGTTTTGTCGCAAATTTATTTTAAAACTTTTTCGTACCAGACGCGAAAAAATCTATCGCGAATTGGATGAGGTAGAACAGATTGAGAAAACCGCTCTGCCTAAAATTACCGAACCCAATTTCGAAGATGATTTTGTGCAGAATAATAATGATATTGTAACAGAAAAGGCTCTTGCTGAAGAAAAAATATCCCAAATTGAAGCCTTTGGTCAGCGTGAGTGCCACGAAATACACCGCATTATGATTGAAAAAACCAAAAACAGTTTTTTTGATATTATGCAAAATAGGGTTGCAGAGGTTTTTTCTACTGAACCATATTTCAGTAAAATGCGTGCAAAAGAATCCGCTTTAATTGATGAAATTTTGGGTATGATAAAGCTTACTCCGGGTGATATGGCGTATTTAAAGCATCACGATGTTTTGTATGTTACGCTTACCTCGGCACATAAGCTCAGTGAGGATATTGTAAGAAAGGTAGATAAGGCTACTACCGAGCTTTTGAATTCAGTAGGCGGCAAAACATCTTTATGGGTCAAAGAGGACAGTGAACTAATAGGCGGATTGCGTCTTCGTATTGGTGATACTGTTTATGACGGCACCGTTTCCGAGGCTCTTTATCACTTTAAAAAGGGTATAAAAAGGGCTCCAATCGACACCGACGATGCCGCCAAAGAGGTTTTGGAAGAGTTTTACGAAAAAGCAAAGAATTTTGTTGCAAAAATCAGCGTTTATCAGCTTGGTCGTGTTATGCAGGTATCTGACGGTATTTGTTGGATGGACGGTCTTGCCGATATTATGTACGGTGAGGTTGTTGAGTTTGAATGTGGCGACCATGGTATGGTTTTGGATATTCAACCAGACCGCATTGGCTGTGTAATTTTTGGTGAATATGAAAATATTGAAAGTGGCAGCAGAGTGCGCCGTGTTGGCAGAATTGCATCCGTACCTGTTGGTAAAAACTTACTTGGCAGAGTAGTGGATGCCGTTGGTAATCCTATTGACGGTGAAGGTCACCTTTATGCAGAGGACCATAGACCTATTGAATGTAGTGCTCCCGCTATTTTGGACAGAGCTCCCGTTAAAAAGCCTATGCATACGGGTATTAAGGCGGTTGATGCTTTGGTTCCTATAGGCAGGGGACAGCGAGAGCTTATTATAGGTGACCGCCAAACCGGAAAAACAGCCATTGCTGTTGATGCTATTATTAACCAAAAGGGTAAAGGTACCATTTGCGTTTATGTTGCCATTGGTCAAAAGGAAACTACCGTAGCTGAGATTAAAGACAAGCTTTTAAAATATGGCGCTATGGATTATACCGTTATTGTTGCCGCAAATGCTTCAGGTTCTGCGGCGACTCAGTACATTGCGCCCTTTGCGGGTACTGCAATGGCTGAATATTTTATGTATTCAGGTAGAGATGTTTTAATAGTTTATGATGACCTTTCCAAACACGCAGTAGCCTATCGTGAGCTTTCACTTTTACTGCATCGTCCATCGGGTCGTGAAGCATATCCGGGTGATATTTTCTATTTACATTCCAGACTTTTAGAGCGTTCTGCCTGCCTTTCTGAATCCTTGGGCGGTGGTTCTATAACAGCGCTTCCCATAATCGAAACCCTTGCGGGTGATATATCTGCATATATTCCCACCAATGTTATTTCCATTACAGATGGTCAGATTTTTCTTGAAAGTGAGCTGTTCAATGAGGGTCAGCGTCCTGCTATAAATGTGGGACTTTCTGTTTCGCGTGTGGGTAGTTCTGCGCAAACAAAGCTTATGAAACAAATGTCGGGAAGTCTTCGTACCAGCCTTGCGCAGTATCGTGAACTTGCAGATTTTACTCAGCTTGGAACCGATATCGACGAATCCACCAAGCGCACACTTAACGCAGGCGCACGATTAATGGAAGCATTAAAGCAAAATCGCTATCATCCTTTGGAGGATTGGCAACAGGCACTTTTGCTTTTTGCCGTTTCAGAGGGATATGCAGAAACTGTGCCGTTGGAAAATATGGACGATTTTGAAATGGGATTATTTGAGTATTTTAAAGCGTTTTATATGCCTATTGTGGAAAAACTCAAAAGCGGTGCCAAGGCTGATGATGTTCTGCTTACGGAAATGCGTGAGGCACTTAAAGTATTTCAGGAGAGGTTGTAGCTATGCCTGCTATACAAAGTCTTAAAAAACAGCTCAAGGGCATACTTTCCACAAAGAAATTAACTAAGGCAATGAAAACCGTTTCAACCGTTAAATTTTCTAAGCTTAACGGTGTCTATAGTGAGTATTCTCACTATGGTAAGGCTGTGGAGGATATACTTAACAGCTTTGGCGCAGACTTTTTAAGCATTGCTGAGGCTAATGATTCTTCGGCCCCTGCGGCGGTCATAGTAATCGCTTCAAACAAGGGACTTTGCGGTAATTTTAATGCTGAGCTTTTAAATTTCGCTCTTGAGGAAATTGAAAAAATCGGTTCATCTTATATAATTGCTTGTGGCAAAAAGGCAATCAGCTTTTTAAAGAATAAAAAAATACCTGTAAAAAAAGAATATGTTTTTGATGATGTTCCGTTATATGATGATGCCGCATCTCTTTTGGAGGAGCTGTTAAAGCTTAGAAAATCAGGGGAAATTTCAAGGGTTTATGTGGTTTATTCCAAATATAAAAATATGATGCTGCAAACCCCAACCTTGGTTGATTTCTTTAATGTATCTTCGTCTGAGAATGAAACAGCGGCGCTTTTTATACCCGATAAGCAAACTGTTATGCATAAAATTGTAAAAAATGCTTTTAAAGCTAAGTTTTATGAGCTTGTTTTAGAATCTGCAATTGGTGCTCAGGCGGCAACTCTTATGACTATGCGTTCAGCCTATGATACCGCAACAGAGTATGCCGAGAGTTTAGAAAAAGAGATTAACCGTGTGCGTCAAAGTGCTGTTACAGCAGATGTTATAACCACTTCTGCCGAGCGTGATGAAAAAGGAGGTAATAAAAATGGCTAAGGGGTCAAAGGGAATGGTTCTTAGAATTACAGGTCCTGTTGTAGATATTTTGTTTGATCAATTTGAATTACCTGATATTTTTCACGCGGTCACCATTGAGCATAACAATAAAAAATTTGTTTTAGAGGTTTCACAGCATTTGGGTAACGGTGAGGTTCGCACTATTTCAATGCATCCTACCGATGGTCTTTCGCGCGGTATGACAGCAATTGATACAGGCGCGCCTATTTCTATAAGTGTTGGCGAGCAAACTCTGGGTAGAATGGTAAATGTAATGGGTGAGCCTATAGATAATCAGCCGCCCATTGAATCAGAGCAAAAATGGCCAATTCATCATCCTGCGCCCCGCTTTTCAGATATTGTTGCCGCTGAGGAGATTTTAGAAACGGGAATAAAGGTTATTGACCTTATGATGCCATATGTAAAGGGCGGAAAAATAGGTCTTTTTGGCGGTGCGGGCGTTGGTAAAACAGTCCTTATAATGGAGCTTATACGCAATATTGCCTTTGAGCATGATGGATATTCTGTTTTTGCGGGTGTAGGTGAGCGCTCTCGTGAGGGCAATGATTTGTATAATGAAATGATGCAATCTGGAGTTTTAAATAAAACTGCTCTTGTTTTTGGTCAGATGAATGAAACTGCAGGAGCTCGACTTCGTGTTCCCCTTGTAGGTCTTACAATGGCTGAATATTTTCGTGAGAATTCGCATAAAGATTCTCTTCTTTTCATTGATAATATTTTCCGTTTTTCTCAGGCAGGATCGGAGGTTTCTGCTCTTCTTGGCAGAATGCCTTCTGCTGTTGGTTATCAGCCAACCCTCGCTAGTGAAATGGGTAAATTGCAAGAGAGAATTGTTTCAACCGGTAATGGCTCTATAACCTCTGTTCAGGCTGTTTATGTACCTGCCGATGACCTCACAGACCCTGCTCCTGCTACAACTTTTTCGCATTTGGATGCTACAACAGTTTTGTCAAGAAAAATAGTTGAGCTTGGCATTTATCCTGCCGTTGACCCTCTTGAATCCTCTTCCCGTATGCTTACTCCCGATGTTGTAGGTGAAAGGCATTATAAGGTTGCAAAAGAGGTTCAGCGCATACTGCAGAAGTATACCGAGCTTATGGATATTATTGCTATTCTTGGTATGGAAGAGCTTTCTGATGAGGATAAGGTTACTGTTAAACGCGCTCGTCGGGTTCAGCGCTTCTTCAGTCAGCCGTTTCATGTTGCAGAGGGCTTTACAGGCTATAAGGGTGCCTATGTACCGCTTGAAAAAACAATTTCAGGTGTTGAGGATATTCTTTCCGGTAAATGTGATGATATTCCTGAACAATACTTTTTAATGTGTGGCACTATTGATGAGGTTTATGAAAAGGCTAAAATGCAGGGTGAAGCAGTATGAGCACCTTGAGTCTTGAAATAATAACTCCAAACGGACACGCCTATAAAGCAGATTGCACCTCTGTTCAGTTTAATGTTTGCGATGATTTAAGCGGTAAGCACGGCGGTAGCTATGGTGTGCGGCCGGGTCACGCAAAAACTGTTTTTGCTCTTGAAAAAGGGGTTGTAAAAGCTTATGATGGTGAACAGCTTACCTTGAAGGGTGAGTGCGGTAATGGCTTTGCCACAGTGGAAAATAACTGTGTTAAGCTTATAGTAGAAAGCTTTTTTGAATATTAAAATAAGAAACCTTCTGTAGTGAACAAAATCTACAGAAGGTTTCTTTTATTGGCTCTTTGTCAATAGTTGGGGTAAAGAGTTAAAACGGAAAAATTTATTCAAGCAGTCGCAATCAAGCGGCTGCTTGTTTGTTATGTAGTTGTTGATGGGAAAATATATGTAAAATACGGTTTCTAAATCGTTTGAAATT
>JAGAOS010000029.1 GCA_017623575.1 Clostridia bacterium | reverse complement strand
TACCTCACCCGAAAGAATAAGCCTTTCCATTTCGTCTATGTATTCAAAACTTGGCCAAAGCAAAACATCGTTGCCCGCAAGGAAGCATTTTATGGTGTTTTGCAATGCGTTTTCACCTGTAAAACCGCCCATACAAAGGGCATCGGTAATAACTACACCCTTAAAGCCTAGTTCTTCTCTAAGAAGTTTTGTTGTAAGGTCATAAGAAAGTGTTGCAGGCGGGAATTTACCTTCGAATTCATCGGTTTGATAATTCACAAGGTTCATATGCCCAGTCATAATAGTGGGGGCATTTTCTTTGAACAACTCTTTATACATTTTGCCATAATTAGCCATCCAGAAATCAAGAGGAGTTTTATTATCAACAGATGTTAAATGCGGGTCTAAATGCTCATCATAAGGAGTACCGGGATAATGTTTAAGGCAAGATATAACATTATTGTCCTTCATTGCCTGGATCTCTTTACGTACCATTCGTGTTACTAATTCGGGGTCAGATCCAACCGAACGCACGTCGGTAACGGGGCTTCTTTTAGAAATACCTAGATCACAAACAGGCCAAAGCAACCAGTTTATACCCGTTTTTTTACAGTCCTCTGCCTGAAACTGACCAATTTTATATGCAAGCTCTTCGTCATTTGCGGCACCAACCGCCATTTGACGGGAAATATTAACTTTGTTATTTTTTGCAAAGGTACCGTTATCGGCAACGGTAAACATAGGCACCGAAAGATAGCTGTTGTATTCCTCTACAAGGGATTTAAAGCCTTCATTTTCGCCTGTATCAAGTCCGTTTATATAAGCACCATTGTTAAAAATACCGCCTATTGGATATTTTTTTAAAAACTCTTCTACTGAACCGCACATTTTAATATGTTCGTCGGGATTGCAGGTGCAAACAACAGTTTGACCTATTTTTTCGCGCAAAGTGAGTTCTTTCCAAGAAGAAACTTTTTGCATTATACCAACCACCTTTACAAAAAACATTTTCACATTATAAAATTTGGTATTATGATTACGCTTTTAGCACAACCCTTTTACAGAAATACTGCAAAAAGGTTGTGCTAGTAAAACTTACTCAATTATTAATTGATTTTTTCCAACTTAACGTTAGCTATTTCGGTAGAAGTGCCGTCGCCAAGTAAAGTTGTTAAAATAAAGAATTCCACTTCTTCATTTTCTGCTGAATTGAATTCAAAAGTAATGCTATACCAGTTATCATCAGTCTTGGTAACTACTGTATTTGTTAATAAATCATCATATGTGATTCCTGAGTAATAAGCGCCCTTGAATAGACCACCGGCACAAACCGTTGACAAAGCAGCAGGAGTGACAGTTGTTGAAGATCTGTAAATCAAACTACCTTCCTTCAATGGGGCAACGCCCACTGTATTATATACAACCTGTCTGTTTGCATCCCAGTTATAAAGATTTTCTGAATAATAATCAAAAGAAATTATGTAGTTTTTATTCTTTTCTACATTAAGTTTTGTTGCATAGGTATAAGCATTAGCTCCAGTAAACTTAATGGTATTTACTGTAGCGCCATCTTTAGCCTCGGTATCTGCAGCAGGGCTAAGCCATGCGCTGCCTACCGGATAATTGCCGCCACTACTAGTGATAGCAGTCCAACTATTTACGTCATTAAGTTCTTCATTGGTTGTTTCATTTGCTATGGTAAGAGTTACAGGGTTACAGAAATAGTAGTCAGTAATTGTAATGTTTGCCGCACCTGTACCATGGAAGGTTACAAGCGAATCTTCCCACATGCCATTATTTGATGGAGTATAGGTAGCACTTACAGTTCCGTTTTCATCGGCAGGCGAAACAAAAATCTTAACGTTTTCTGATTGAATGAGATTAGAATAATTGCCGTTATCTTTAAATAAATCCTTAACTGAAACGGTCATACCATCATAATATACGTTAATAGGATTATCAGCAACATCAAATTTATCTAAAGATGCACCCTCATGATCAAGAATTGTAACGCCTTCCATATCGTCAACTGCCTTTGAGGTAACACCCCAGCCGTAGCCTGTTACAAGGTTGTTAAATTCAAGGTAGATGTGTTGGTTGTTTTCTACGAGAATACTTACGCCGTTTACGGTTTCATAATCATCGACACTATCGTCATTATAGTCATTGTGATTGTGAACCTTACCATCTACAAAGTGATAACAGGTAGCATTTTCGGTAGCGTGCTCACCATTTACAACAACGTAATTATATCTGCCGGAGTCAGGTACAACATATGGTTCCCCGTTAAGAGGTGTAATGGTTTTATTCTCAACGTCAACATTAGCAACCTGCTCAAGACGGCTAAACTGATGGTCATGAGTGTAAGAAGCCAAAGAGTTAGCAACTAACTCACAGTAATAATAATCGTTCCAGGTGCCAAAGTGAACGGTACAATTCTCTGCGGTAATGCCGGTCATATCAGGATAAACGTGACCGTCTACTGTTACGTTTTCACGAACAGAACCCATAAGAATACCTGCATAGCGGTAAGCATAATATTGGTAGTTGCCGCAAACATCGTTATATACGTCCATTTGGGCGGCAGAGTGACAGTTTTTAAAGCTAATACCTGCATTTTTGGGAGTGCCTGCAGAGGTTTGACCGCTGGTGGGGTAATACTGACCAACGATACCGCCGCAAGCAACGTCATAAGAACCCCAAAGAGCAGAGATTTTATTTGAATTATCTACGGTGATATTTTTAAAAGTAGTTTTTAAATCTGCTTCTTGAGCATACCAACCTACACAACCTACAATACCGCCGTTACCAATGTTGTAAACACGTGGGTTACAGTTGGTAATTGCAATATTTTCAAAGGTAGCGCCGTCTGCATAAGCGGCTATAACGCCTGTGGTGGTAATTTCACCATCAGATTCAAAATTATCTACAGTAAGATTTTTAACAGTACCTCTGTAAACTTTACCAAAAATACCCATACCGTCACGATAGTGCTGATCTTCGGGGGCATACCAATCGTGGTCGCCCTTCATTTCCCAAGTGTTTTGATAAACGTTGGAAATGGTGTGTCCGTTACCATCAAAGGTACCTTCGAAGGTATAAAATCCACTAGTGATAGCAACACCGGTTTTATCATCATAACGGTCGGCACCTTCACTGTTATAATAACCAACGGGGTAGAAAATTCTCTCAATTCCGCCCTCAACAACAGTTTCTTGATTTAGGTTTATATCAGAAAGGAGTTTTACGGTCTTGCCATTAAATGAATCCTGATCAATGCCTTCTGCCATACCGCCAACGATTTTTGCAAATGAGTAAAGCTGGTCGGCATTAGTAATGGTGAGTTCTGTTTTATCTACATCATACCAAGAAGCATCTTCATTGCCTTGCCAAGGATTTATGGTATCATATACTACAATAACGGGTGAGAAGGTTGCCATAGCAACAGAAACTTCACCTGTGTTGGCATCATAGGTAAATGTGTTGTGTGCGGTAAGAGCATCGGCACTGTCTACCAAGGTCATTACTTTGGCTACACCATCTTCTACGTGGAAGAATTTGTAGTTACCCAAGTTAAGTCCTTCGGGTAATACTTTACCCATATTGATGATAATGGGAACAGTATTATTTTTGCTAACGCCTTCAATATGAACGTCAACGGGAACTAATTCTTCATTTTCACCTGCAACAACTCCGCCTGCGGAATTGTTTAAATATGCGATTTTTAAAGTGATGGTTGTTGTATTGGCATTAAGCAATACACCTTCAGGTACAAAAGCCGAAATATTGCCATTAGAAAGAGCAACGCCACCTGCAGGTACTCTGCCATCAACAGGGGTAACGGTTGCAGAAACCGACTGGGTGTAAGCATCGTCAGGAATGATGGAATTATTTCCATTACCAATTACAACGTTCCAACCTGCAACAAACTGCGCAAGTAAAACCAAGTCTTTAAGGTTTACTCTACCGTCGCAGTTGTAGTCAAGAGTGCCTACCTCAACGTCAACATCCCAACCAGCCAAGTACTGGGCTGTTTGGTTTACGTCTTGCAAATCATATTCACTATCTGCATAAACCGTACCTGTGAATAGATTTGTCGCCAAAAGGGTAATAACCAGAAATAATGCTAAGAGTTTTTTCATAAACAATCCTCCTTAAAATATATAACTAATAAAATGTGCACATTTTATTATGTTAATAAGCATTTACCTTTTTCTTAGCGCAGAAAAGCATTGCACCTAAAGAAACAAGTAGCGTAATTATTACCATACCAACACCGGTTAGCGGGTCACCCGTATTTGGTGACGATTCTGTATCTGAATCAAAGTAATCAGAATTATCGTTTCCCATTAATTCTTCTAAACTGTTATATTTAACGGTTGGAACGTTACTAAAACTAATGGGGCGCTTATTATTCACGTTCTCCTCTCGTCCCATTTCGCTACCAAGTGCAATTGAAAACCTTTTGAAGAGATATAAATCTTTATACTCTGCTGTGCCCTGTGGCTTGATAATAACATAAATTTTTGAATGTTCTTTTGCCGCTACAATTACTGCACCAATACGATTTTTTGAGGATGCAATATCGTAATTTTTTATAACGTCTTTACCCTCTTTATCGAATGCCAATATAAGATTTCCCTTTCCGCTTACATCAACACCAAAAGTATAAATAGAGCTTGGAGCAATGCTTATTTCTAACACTGTTTCTTTTGCAATTGTACCATTTATGTTGATTTCTTGCTCGGCAATAAGGTTAAAAGGAGCTTCGCAATAGCTTAACTTTGTGTTTTCTTTAAAGCCGGGCTTCGCCTTTTCATAGGTTATATTATCAAGCCAGAACCCGGGATTATAATAACCGGCATTGAATGTAAAGGTTACGGTATTCTGACCTGGCAACGTAACAAAATCCATTTGAACCTTTGTCCATTCAGTAGCCAATGGATCCTTACTATAATTAGTACGGTTGCATATACCCTTTATATAGGTGCCACTGTAATCATAATATATAACCAAAGCATCACTATAAATATTTTTTGTGTTATCGTATTTAATGTAGTAAGAGAAACTATATAACGTATTTTCCTCTACAGGAATAGTAAATACAGGGTCGCTCATAACATTTGTAGTTCCCCAACCTAAAAAAGCAACGTTTTGTGCAGGTGTTGTAAGTTCGGGAATATGTAATGCTTTTGTTGAATTACCATCAACGCCTTGTGTAGTTTCTAATTTAATTCTATCACTTAAAACGTGATTATAATTAGCTTTATCATCCTCAAAGTCTATCACTACCTTTTCAGAAGGTCCGGTATACCTTGGAGGAATCTCTTTAATTAATACCTCATCAATGAATAAATCGGGGTATTTTTCACCTGCATTGAAATAAAAACATATTTCATCCTGTTCTGAAGCCGTTTTAAGCATAATAGTATATTCGTTCCAAACGTTTGGCTCAATATCTGAATAATTTATGTTAAAGGTATTTCCGGTAACATTGTACTTATAATATCCGATAGCATCGCCAAAAAGAATAAGATGAGAGTTAGTTTCGATTGGATTTTCAACCTTAACTCGCACTGTTACCCTATAATTGGTTTCCGGCTTAACTGCAGTTCTGAAATACGGGTCATTTTTGTTTGTTACAATGCTTGTATAATTTAAAGTAGTAACTTTTGTAGGGTTAACACTTGTTGTATGGTCAAAAGAAGGAAGAAACAGCGTTGAACCGTTATTACCATATCCGCCTGTTTTTATTTGTTTTATAAATTCTGTGTCACCACTTACTATATTATTCTGCTCCATATCAATAACACGTTCATTATTGTTATCAAGTTTTGGAGCATCACTTGGCGGTTTGTAACCCGGCATTTGACTTTCAGGTATTTCAGAAACTGTTTCAAAAGCAAAATCATCTACAATAAGCTTACCAGCTTCAGTTGTATACGAAATAAGAAGATAAGGGTTATCAGTTTCCTCTGTTATGGTAAAATATAACTCCTCATAACGCCAGTTTACATCATCATAGGTATTTTTATTTAATCCACCAAAATAACAGTTGTCAGCGAAAACACCGTTCTCAAAACGATACCGTCCGGTATCTAATCCACCAACAGAATAATTATCAACAGTTAAAAATCCTGTTTTAAGATTTGAGAATGTAGCAGCGTTATCACTCGAGATTTTATTTGCGGCTAATTCAGGATCGAACACACCAACAAAACGCAAAACACTTGCAGTTTGTTGTCCATCAATTGGTTTGTAAGCGAATTTTAACTTATATGTTGCTCCAACCTGAACCTCAGGTAATTTTATATGAGAAACATGGAAAGGATTGCTTATAACCAAAGAAGAACCATTTGCTACTGCAGTAACATCTTTATTATTAGTAAAAGATGCCCAAGTAATGGGTGTTGCAGTTTGTGAATTGGAAATTCCGGAAACAAAAATATTTTTACTTGGACTTGTTTGCGAAGAATTTACAGATGCAGCCCAATTATCTACTGTTTCAAAATAATTATCCGGTACAAACTCTTCGGGAGTGTCGGGATTATCAGGATTATCGGGATTTTCGGGGTTGTCAGGTTCGGTTTCAACAACCTCTTCTAACTTGATATTAGCTATTTCAGTTGAAGTACCATTACCAAGAGCAGTAGTTAAAATAAAAAATTCTACTTCTTCATTTTCTGCTGAATTAAATTCAAATGCAAGGTTATACCAGTTATCATCAGTTTTTGTAACAACAGTGTTAATTGACGGATTATCATAAGCCATACCCGATGAATATGCACCCTTAAAGAAACCGCCTGCGCAAACTGTTGACAAAGCAGCAGGGTTAGTTGTTGTTGTAGATCTGTAAATTAAATTACCATCCTTTAAAGGTGCTACACCTACTGTATTATAGGCAACCTGTCTGTTTGCATCCCAGTTATAAAGATTTTCAGAATAATAATCAAAGGAAATCTTATAATTTTGGTTTTTTGCTACGGTTAATTTAGTAGCATAAGTATATGCATTTACTCCGGTAAATTTAATTGTATTTACTGTAGTGCCGCCTTTAGCCTCGGTATCTGCAGCAGGACTAAGCCATGCGGCTCCCACTCCGTAAACACCTCCACTACTGGTAATAGCTGACCAATTATTTACATTATTAAGTTCTTCGGATGATGTAATTTCAACCTCTTTAACTATTTCCTCAAGCTTGATATTAGCTATTTCGGTTGAAGTGCCGTTACCAAGAGCAGTTGTTAAAATAAAGAATTCTACTTCTTCATTTTCTGCTGAATTAAATTCAAATGCAAGATTATACCAGTTATCATCAGTTTTTGTAACAACAGTGTTAATCGACGGATCATCATAAGCCATACCCGATGAATAAACACCTTTAAAATAACCACCTGCACAAACTGTTGACAAAGCAGCGGGTGTAGTAGTTGTAGCAGATCTATAAATTAAATTACCATCCTTTAAAGGTGCAATACCTACCGCATTGTAGGCAACCTGTCTGCTTGCATCCCAGTTATAAAGATTTTCAGAATAATAATCAAAGGAAATCTTATAGTTTTGGTTTTTGGCTACAGTTAATTTAGTTGCATAGGTATACGCATTTACTCCGGTAAATTTAATAGTATTTACTGTAGTGCCGCCTTTAGCCTCGGTATCCGCAGCAGGGCTAAGCCATGCGGCTCCCACTCCGTAAACACCACCACTACCGGTAATTGCTGACCAATTATTTACATCATTGAGGTGCTCTACACCAGTTACTTCAGCCTTAGTTATAGAAAGCGGAAAGCACAAAGCAAAACACACAGTTAAAATTAAAACAAATGATAATATTTTTTTCATTTTTTTGTACTCCCCTTTCTACTAATCGTTTCTTGTTGTGTAAACAACCACGCTATAAGGTGGTATTTTATCTATCAATTTATTTCCATCACTAATAAGAATTTTATCAGTAGGTATAATTTCAGCTTCCACCGTTGGATAATAAATGCTGGAATCGTATACATGACGATAGAATTTTTTATTACCTATGCTTTTTTCAAAAGATAATTCAAAATATGCATTTTCTATTTCATAACTTGTAATTACGACAGTCCATTCTCCGTCCTTATCTTGCTGAACCGCAACATCAAAACTATCATATTCTGCTTCGGTTTTATAAACCTTAGAATGATTACCTAAATATTTTGTGAGTAAAGAAAAACCATAATATGATTGTTGTGGTGTATAACTTTCCATTAAACTGGGAGCACAACCCCAACGATGCATTCCGTTTTCAAAATAGTCGCTTCCGGATGCAATATTATTCGGCCACTGCTGATCAAACAAATACCACCACATAACATTTTGAACACCGCGTCTCATTGCATCAATAACATAGCTGGCGGTGTGCAAGCTTTCCATTGGATTATCATTTTTATAGTCGAACATATTGTCTGTAAGACCTGCTCTAAGATTTGTTTCATCATACCAGAACTTTTTGCCCTTGTTTTTCGCCATATCTATACGGTCTTGTATCATAATATCATATTCCATATTTGCAGAAACAGAATTGCTTATAACATCGGAAATATTGGGATATGTATGATATGAAAATACATCAATTATGTCTGATGCATATTTTACTGCAAAATAATAAACCGGATTCATTTTTGTGGGATTGTTTGCAGTTTCATACAGCCACGTTGTATTTGGTCCAACAAATTTATATTGTTTTCTTGTACCATTTTCAACTAAAACGTTATGAAGAGTGCGCGAATAATTAAGCCATACATTAACATCTGTAACAACCTTATCGGTATTTTCAAGATTAGTTTTCGCAAGAACTTCCGCATCGTAATCGGAAAGTCTGCCCGGTTCGGTTGTTAAAATAAGATACTCTACGTTATTAATGCCGTGAGCTCGGAACTGATTCAAAGATTCCTTCATCCAATTAGCTTTATTTTTGATTGTGGTATTAACATCACCTTCAACAAAAGTTCCAACCCAAGAAAAAGTATAGTCTTTAATATATGCGCCAATAATACTCCAACCCGTGTTACAAGCAACCTTAATATTGCGTTTTTGAAGTTCAAGCATCCACTTGTAAACAGCTTTCATATCATCTGATTCCCAATTCCAAGAACCACTTTTTGTATCATAAGCAAATTCCTCATCATAATAGGTTCTTATCATACTAACGCCCATTTTTTTCATACGGTCAAATTCATCCTGAGCTTGCTTTTCAGTATAATTTCTACCAAATTCATCATACATATAGGTATAACAATGCTGAACTCCATTAAGTCCCAAAAAATCATTTTCTATAGGTGCAATAGAATTTTTTACAGTAATCTTGTCACTTATATAACTTTCATAATCATCCTCAAAAAAATCTTCTTCAAAATAATCTTCTTGATAATAATCTTCGTCACCTGTAAAATCATCCGTTTCGTCCGATTCACTATCTGCAGTTTCTTGCTCGCTCGAAACAACTTCGTTCTCGGACGAAATATTGGAAGATGTTATATCGCTTCCTGTTTTCTTGCATCCTGCTAAAGATATGATCATACAAAGACAGATAACTACAATGCATATGTTTTCAAATCTTTTTTTCAAAATATTTACCCCCTAAATTTTACTTAGTTGAATATGCCATAACTCCACCGGCAGGAATTGTTCCACTAATAGAAGCTGTAACATTTTTTTGAATAAAGTCCGGTGTTAATTCAGGTATAACATCTTCACAAATAACCGTTGATGGATTATATATATAACAATTAAAATCTACAGAAAGCGACTTTTTAAACTCAATTTTAAATTCTTGAATTTCTTCTGTTTCGTTTACAAGCAAAACGGTAATAGCTCCATTAGAATTTTCAACCATTGCCCCTTTTACAACACCATTATCGATGCCCTTAAATACTTTGGAATTTTCATCTCCATTTGCTAATCCCGTAATTCGGGTTGCAAAGTATGCAGGGTAAGGCGTTTTAGAACGAAGCAATGAAGGCATAACACCTAAACGGTGGTCTCCATCAACAAAATCATCATCATTTGTGCAATGATTATTAGGCCATTGTTGATCAAAAAGAGACCACATAAATGAATTTTTTACACCGGTATTCAAAAATGCAATTCTAGCCGCTGCCAAATCAGTACCATGACTAGGATGGTCTATATGTTTAACTAAATTGGCGTTAAATCTGTATCCAAAACAGTTATACTCATCATAACAAAAATCTTTTTTATTTTTCAGTAAAGATAGTTTGTCGATTACATCTCTGTAAAAAAAATCGTACTGTGTATAAACGTAATAATCATAATTATTTGGAAAAGAACCCCATTTTTCATTATCCAAAACTTCAAGATTTGTATCGCATTCTTTCAATGATACATCATCAATAATAAATTCAGTTTTTTCATTTTTTATATCATCAAAAAAACCTAAAAGCAAATCTTCAGTTATTGTTGGAGCAGTAAACTTAAAATTAACTTTGCTAAAATCACTACTGATTTTGTTTCCTTCAATAGCAAATATAGCATCTGTTAACGATTCGTTTTTATCTTTATCTTTTGAAAATCTAGCTATACTTTCATCATAGGATTTGAAAATCCCAACATAAACATTCCCCGTAATTTCTTCAACTGAGTCTGTTTTTAAACACATTTTAAAGGATAGTTCATAATTATTTTGTGGAATTAACTCAATTGGACAATACCACCTACCACCAGCAACAAACATAGTTTTCTGAGTTAATTTTGTTTTATCTAAAAGCAATTTTGAATAATTGTGCGATGAAAAAATGTTAACCATATCAAAATGATTGTCGTTAACCCACTTCATCATTTTGGCATTCGCAGTACCACCTTCATTTGGACCTATGAAAGTTAATCTGTCATAAAAACCATCTGCTTTTAATCTGTTTTCTAGGATTTTAGAAGCTTTAAACCAAACGTCATATGTACCGTTAGTGCCTTTCGGTGACATTGTATTAGCATATGCAAACTGCGGCTCGGTAAAATACAAAAGGTATTTTAAATTGGTTAATCCTCTAACTTCAATTATTTGGCGCAATGATTCACTCACCCAAGATGCATACCCTTGAGCCGATGCTTCAAAGTCACCGTCTACCGTAAATGGTGCCCTTCCTCGATACCCTTCAGACATAATATCTAAAATTGATGCGGGATTTAAAGCAATATCAATATCCCTATCTTTCATACGCTTTATCCAAGCACAAAAAGCATTAAAATCGTGATTATTCCAATCCCAAACCTTTTTATTATCATCCCACGAAATCCAACTATAAAATGTTCTTGCAATTTTAATATTTTGGTCTTTTGCACGGTCCGCTTCAAGTTCGCAAAGTTCTTCTGTTAAAATTCTGCCATCACCGTCATACATACCTGCATAGCCATGATAAACAGCATTAAACCCTAAAAAATGCTCTTGTATAGCCTTATCATTTTGAATTTGCAAAAAATTCATCTAGGTATCTCCTTTTTTTGCTCTACTCCATATCCATTTCAAAATCATCACCAACATAAACACCGTTTTGCACATAAATAGCAAAAGAACCAGCCGGAATTACATCTTTAAAAGAAGTGCGGCCATTAAGACTAATGTTTTTATCGCTTGTGATTGATGTTGCATCAGCAGAAGGTTCGATTTCATCAGGATTATATACATAGCGTTTAAAACCGCTTATATTATCTTTTTCAAAATTAACATTAACCGTTGAAACTATAGGCATTGTATTAACAACCAAAACTACAGTTTTACCCATATCATTATTGATTGTGCTAGCATAAACGCCACCTTCGAAATCGGTGTCCTTATTCTCAATATTTGTAGAAAAAACTAATGCGTTTTTATTATTTAAATACTTTCCTAAAAGATTTATTCCATAATAAGTAACACGCGGAACATAGCTTGAATACTCATAATTCTTACATGCGCAGTCGGTTTTGGTACAAGAATCACCATTAGCCTTAACCAGTGAAGGACAAGTGCCACAAACATGTACTCCACCTGCAAACTCTCCGCTTGTTTGAACAGCCTCCGAATCCCATAAAGTATCAAACATCTGCCAGGTTAAAAAACGATTTACACCATTGTTTATACCCGCTGTAAGACCGGCTGCAAATTGTGTCATTTGCATACCTACTCCATCCCACCACTTTGCATCAGGTGCAGTAGCAAAATATTCATCACACCAAAATTCCATATCTGCAACCCCTGCATTATTCAAAATCTGCTGATAATACGGGAAGTTTTCTGCTGCTGTTGAATATGATGCAATAGGATCATAAACACTATTTTCATAACCTGAGTTTATATTTGGCGTTGTGTATTGATGCATCGAATTAATATTAAGCATATTTTCGAATTCAGTATCCCTTACAGTATTGTAAACATACTCCACAAATGGAATTTCGCGGTTTTGGTACTTATAAAGTGATTGAGAAGGGCCAATTATTTTATAATTTTCTCTAATTCCTTCTTGTTTTAAAGAATCATGAAGTGCCATTACAATCATAATCCACTCGTCATAGCCTTTGGTTTGGTCTGTGCCATTTGCTCCAAGCGAATAACCCGATTCTGTAAAGGGAAGAATATATTCAACATTATATATACCATTGGTTTTAAATGCATTTAAAGCTTGCTTTCCCCACTCGGCATAACGTGCTGCAACAATAGAAAAATGTGATCTTTCTGCATCCGACAGATTTAAATTAGGATACTGTTCAATTTTTGCAGTATTTAAATCTTCGCCATAGATATCCTCACCTACTCCATGAAGATATTCCACCTCAGGAATAGACGAATGACCGTTTGTGCTATATTGGTTTAAGTTATTGTTTTTATTAAAATCGTAATAGTACAAAAAGTCCCTCAAGCTCCAACCAAGGTTAAGAGTAATTGTAATCCCCCTATCCTGTAGCATCTTTGCCCATTTATATACGGCTTTCATTTTTGTACTGTTCCAATTCCAACCGGAATTAGTCCACATCCAATGCGAATCAAAACGAGTACGTACGTTATTCACTTTGCTATCAACAAGACGGTCCATTTCTATACTCGCCATTTCATCAGTATAGGATCTTCCATGTGAGTCAGGGAAAAAGGCGGTTGCGTGATATACTGTAGATGAAATTCCTTGGAAATTCGAATATAAAGGCGAAGTATTATCCTTTATGGTAATAATCTTATCAGTAAATCGAGTTATTATATTTTTATATAAATAGGTTCTTACTCCGTCAGTTTCAGCATATCCACCTTGTTCGTTTTTAGCAGAATAAGCTTCTTTGGCCACAGGATAAACCGCAACATCAAAAGGATTTGCATAAATGACATCTATATTTCCATTTTTATCCTGATATTTAAAATATGCTCTAACGGTATAATCGTTGTTCCAATTTTCTTCAGCGATGTTTACCAAAACCGCCGTAAAATCTACTGTATTTCGTCCTTCTGCAAAAATCTTATCAATTTTACTATTGAAAGAATATGCTACACCTTTTTTGGCTTGATATTCTTTTCCCTCAAAGACATATTTACCATTTAAAACAAGGTTGTTTTCTCCTAAATATTCTGTTTTTATAGCAAGTGTTCCATATTCTACAAATCTAATTCCATAATTATTATCCGCAGTTAATAAAATTTTATCTAAACTTGTTTTATGGCGAATACCTTGTTTACCTTCGGTGCGTATTGCAGTTCCAACAGTTTTTAAAGCGTAATTTTGAACAACTGATTTAATATCGGTATCAACATTATTTTCTTCAAGAGTTATATAATCTATATAAAAGGTTTCGCAACCATTATTTCTGATATTAAAATAACCAACACAATTTTTTTCGGCTGTAAAGGTCATTGTAATACTCAAATTAGAGCGATCAGAGATATTTTTAATTGACTCAATGCCAAAACCAAATCCCGAGGTCTTACTTGTTTTGTGAACAAGAATATATCCATCTTCATTTTTAACTATAAATTCAGAGCTTATTTGTGAGTCACCGGATGTAACATATGTATCATCGGTTTCAGAACCGGTATTTCCTGATTCAGTTGAAAAAGTAAAATTTATCCAATTAAGCATATTTTCAATTTGTCCGTTATTAACAACTTGATCATATACTATATTTCCGCTTGCGTCATAAATTACATTGCCTTCATTATCCAACTTCGGAACATATTTATGCTCAAATTCACTTATATCTACCTTGGCTCTAAAAGTATATTTTGCGCCTTTTTTAAACAATATCCCCTTAGAACTCATAATATTTGTATTACGTGTAGAGGCAACTTTTAACCAACCGCTATCAGTAATTTCAGTTTTGGTATATTCGGGCTTACTGTTACTAAAGTTCAAATACAAATTATCTGCTTCGCTCTCAGAATTATAATTATCGAATTCATTGTTTAAATATGATGCAGATGTCATATTGTCTTCAATAAGCGCCATATCATCAACAAAAAAGCTTTCACCCTCATAAAGAAGTGCTAATTTTACCGATGTTTCTTCATATGAAAAAAAGGTAATAGAAGTGTAATTCCAAGCACTTGCAACAAAATTGTTCTTTAAAACACTTTGACTGCATTGAGCTAAAAATTCACCATCATATAAGTTTGCAGAGTTATTCACTTCCTCATCAGCAGAAATAACCGATACAAACTTCAAACTATCTTGCGCTTTATAATTAAAATCAATTCTATACTGAGTATTTTTTTCTAATCCGCTTAAATCACAATACACCGCTGAATTTTTAGGAATAATTTCCAGTGCTTGTTCTCCTGTTCTTGCTTCATTTGCAGTTATCTCAAAAGCAGAACTATCTGTTACTGAAAACCAATTGCTATATTCACTAACTTCCTCAAAGCTTGGATTTTCCAAAAGATTTAAATTATAAAACACAGGAATGTAATCATTGGCTGTCTTGCCACTTGGGATAACAAAACTTTTATCAATTGATACTTCTTCTCCCGTTTTTGAATACCAACCTCTAAAAGCCGCGTTTTCATAAGGTTCAGCTATAAGGATTCCTTTATTTTCATAATAATTTCCAAGAGAATTATCATAAAAAACTTCTGCTCCAACCTTTAAAAATCCAAATAATGGTGCAATATTTAAAAGCATTGCCAAACAAATCACATTGGCTAAAAGTTTATTTAAATACTTTTTAAATTGTTTATTTGTTTTATTCATGATAATTCTCCTAAAAACTATTAGAAATTCACATAACCTATTATACGTTTGTAAACAATCGGGCATTTGCCCGATTGTTTACAAAGTAGGGAGATAAAAACCTTTATGGTAAAACTTTTACCAATAGGTAAGGAATATTTAATTATTTATTTGCACTTGCACTATTATCAACAACACCATTTACTGCACACCATTCGGCATAAGTCGTAATAACACCTGCGGTATCGGTAGCATCTGCTGTAATAATTTCATCAACAATACTATTCGCTGTTGAAATATCCTCAGCATTTTCACCTTCTAAAATACTATAGACAACAGCAAATACCGATACTTCTGTCACCTCACCATAGTAAACACTACCATTTGCATCAATAGCAAAGCTTCTAACTAAATATGAGTCTGCAAAATATCTATTTTTAATATTTATAAGTACGGCCGAGTAAATGTTTTCGGTATCTGTATATTCCCTTAAAATCGGTTCAGAAACAACCTTATATCCATTGTCTTCATTGGTATTGTATGCAATACCAACAACACCTTTTTCGCTTGAAAGGGTAAGCGCTTCATCTATTTTAAGATTTGATTTTTTGATTGCAACCGCGCCATAAGTAACAATATTTTTATTTTCTATTTCAGCAATGGATATTGCATTTTTTACACGAATACCTTGTTTTAAGTTATCGCTCTTTGCACGAATGCCTGCACAATTCTCAGTTTTTATAACATCCAAACCGTTAATAAACTCGGTGAGCAATTCAGAAGCTTTCAAATGCTGTTCCTCGGTAGGATGTGCGCCTCCGCCATCTAAACCGGTAGGTAATTTAATTGCATAAACTGCGTCATCTGATGCTTTAACTTTAGCTACTGCATCCAAAATAACCTTTTCGCTATCTGCAGCAGTTGTAGGAATAGACATCATACCATAAGCAACAATTATTTTTGCATTTATATGGTCTTTTCGAACGGTAGTAATAAATTCAGCATAAGCATCTGCAAGACCTTCTAAAGTTAACCCAGCCGCAGTAGAATAATGCGCAATATCATTGGTTATATGATTGATAATAACATAATCGGCATCATTATTCACCGGAAGATTCGGATACCATTTAGACATTGTTTCTGTATCCTCTTCTGCTTTGCCTCCATAAACAGTAATACCAAGACCAGATTTAGAGAACACACCAATATCTGCTCCAATATTTTCAGCAGCTAAATAAGCGTAAGTTTTTGTGCCATCTTCAAAATCATATTCAGATCTAGTTGCAACTTTTATTGCACCTTCTGTAGTTTCATCTACCAAGTATCCATCTTTAACATAAGCATAGTTATCAGAATTCTTGTTAAAGTTTAAATATTCTCCGTCTGCTATATTACCATATCCGCTGGAAATAGAATCACCATAAACTTCAATATATGGTTTATCTGATTTATTAACTACTCTTAACTCGCCATTAGATGAAACTTCATTAACGTAGAACTCTCTACAAACAGTAGCTTCGCTGGCTCTTACGATTTTTACGGTATGATCACCTTCGCCCATATTGGAAGCAAAAGCAACTTTTTTGAAACCATAATATCTTTCGTTTATTATTACATCATCTTGCTGAACACCATCAATCCAAACCTTAAAACGCAAAGTATGTCCTTTGGTAACAGCATCTTTATCAGTGTAATATTCATTATACTGAGCAAGATAAGCGCTCTTGATATTTAAAACTAAATCATTACCACCTGTAACAAACTCAAAACCGCTACCTATAAAAGGCAAATTAAATGATTCGGTTTCTGATTCATACGGAGTTGAACCCAAAGTGTTAAAATATTTTTCATGTTCAGAAAGTAGTTTTGCAGAATAATAAATATGATCATCTTCTACCAATTTAACATTTGCAATTTCTGTTGTAGCACTTGAACCTAAAGCAGTTGTTAAAATAAAGAATTCCACTTCTTCATTTTCTGCTGAATTAAATTCAAAAGTAAGGCTATACCAGTTATCATCAGTCTCGGTAACTACTGTGTTTATTAATAAATCATCATATGTGATTCCTGAGTAATAAGCGCCCTTGAATAGACCGCCGGCACAAACGGTTGACAAAGCAATAGGATTGGCTGTTGTAGTGGATCTGTAAATCAAATTACCTTCCTTCAAAGGAGCAACACCTATAGTGTCGTATACAACCTTTCTGTTTGCATCCCAGTTATAAAGATTTTCTGAATAATAATCAAAAGAAATTATGTAGTTTTTATTCTTTTCTACATTAAGTTTTGTTGCATAGGTATAAGCATTAGCTCCGGTAAACTTAATGGTATTTACTGTAGCGCCATCTTTAGCCTCGGTATCTGCAGCAGGGCTAAGCCATGCGCTGCCTACCGGATAATTGCCACCACTACTAGTGATAGCAGTCCAACTATTTACGTCATTAAGTTCTTTGTTGGTTGTAACATTAACAACCTTGCTAAGGTCCACCAATTTAATATTAGCTATTTCGGTAGAAGTACTTGCACCTAAAGCAGTTGTTAATAAGAAAAATTCTACTTCTTCGTTTTCTGCTGAATTAAATTCAAATGCAAGGCTATACCAATTATCATCGGTTTTTGTAACAACAGTGTTAAGGGACGGATCATCATATGCCATACCTGATGAATAAGCACCTTTAAAATAACCACCGGCACAAACCGTTGACAAACCGGCAGGAGTGGCAGTTGTTGAAGATCTGTAAATCAAACTACCTTCCTTCAATGGGGCAACACCAACCGTATTATATACAACCTGTCTGTTTGCATCCCAATTATAAAGATTTTCTGAAAAATAATCAAAAGAAATTTTATAACTTTTATTTTTTTCAACATTTAGCTTTATTGCATAAGCATAGCTACCAACACCGGTTACTTTAATAGTCTTTAAGGTAGCATCGCCTTTCACTTCGGTATCTGCTGCAGGGCTAAGCCATGCACTACCTACCGGATAAATACCGCCACTACTGGTAATTGCCGACCAATTATTTACGTCATTAAGTTCCTCATCGGTAGTAACTTTTACAGTTTCAACAGTTTCCTCCAACTTAACGTTAGCTATTTCGGTAGAAGTATTTGCACCTAAAGCAGTTGTTAATAAGAAAAATTCCACTTCTTCGTTTTCTGCTGAATTGAATTCAAAAGTAAGGCTATACCAGTTATTATCGGTTTTTGTAACAACTGTGTTAATCGACGGATCATCATAAGCCATACCCGATGAATAAGCGCCTTTAAAATAGCCACCTGCACAAACTGTTGACAAAGCAGCAGGAGTGGCGGTTGTTGAAGATCTGTAAATCAAACTACCTTCCTTCAATGGGGCAACACCCACTGTATTATATACAACCTGTCTGTTTGCATCCCAGTTATAAAGATTTTCTGAATAATAATCAAAAGAAAGTGTGTAGTTTTTATTTTTTTCTACTGATAATTTGGTTGCATAGGTATAAGCGTTTACTCCGGTAAACTTAATAGTAGATACAGAATTTCCGCCTTTTAATTCTGTATCTGCCATAGGTCTAAGCCAAACATCGCCAGTTGAGGGATAAATGGCATTGCTGCCGGTAATTGCCACCCAATTATTCACATCATTAAGTTCTTCATTGGTTGACAATGTTGCAGCTGAAACCGATAGTATGTTGCCGCTTGTTATGGTAACAACTATCATCAAAATAGATAAAATTACTGCTAGTGTTCTTTTCATAAATGAATCCTCCTAATTTTTTTATTGAAATATAACATCAAACTTAATTGTGTTATAAATTCACTAATTTAAATTTCAATTTCTAATAAAAATGCACCTTTGTTCACCTTGAAATCCACGTAAAGCGAATTTCTGATTTTTGAAGTTTCAAACGGCCTCTCCTCTCCGTCTACAACAAGCTTTAGAGGAGTTGAATTTGCAGGAAGAAGTATATGACAATCCACTTCCTCTGCAGGAGATTTAAGGCTATAACATATCTTATTTTGTTTTCTTTTATAACAAAGTTCTACCAATACACCCGATACATCATAACCAGTAAAATATTTGAGTTCAGTAGCCTTATCAAGAACAAAACGTGGCGAAAGTCTTATTTTTTTCATAAGCACATCGGTATCTTCGATGCCTGCAAAACCATTATCAATAGCATCAAGCACTGCCGATGCGCCCCAACCATTTGGACCACCTGACATATCCTCGCCCGTTTCGGGATTATACAAAAATCCAAGCTCACGATATTTTCGGTGAAGCTTCTGAAGTCGTTTTAAAACCTCGTAGCCGTATTCTTCATAACCATACCAGAACGCACCTTTTGCAAGCTCTCCTGCTAAAAATGGTGCCGAACCACCATTTATATACTCTCCACTTTTATAAATCCCAAACTTTTCATAAGGAGGGTATATTGCACACCACTCATAAAGTTCTCCTAATTTCTCGCCTTGCTTTAAATAACTTTCAATAACCTTTGCCCCTTGCTCATTATCCAAAGTACCACGTGACAAAGCGTAGGTGTTTGAAAGGGAAAGTCGTTTGGATTCTTTTTCATCTATACCACTATGATTTAAATGAATTTGATGTGTATAAAAATTCCCGTTCCAACAGTATTTATTAAGATTCTCCAGTATTTTTTCAGCTCTACATTTCCATTCGTTTGCTTTTTCGTTATTACCAAATCGTTCGTTTAACCAAGCGAGTTGATTCATCGCCTTATAAACACCCGTGTTATCGCCATGCATTATAGACATAGGTGTATTATCGGTTATACGTCGTTCCTCGCTACAATCGCTTATATCTAAAAAGTCCCAAGTATCAATAGTAAACGGACGTTTAACAAGCCCATGCTCCTCGTCCCAACGTTTAGAATCAGAAGTTATGTAATCAATACCTTTTTCCAAAGCAGGAAGAACCGATTTAATCCACTCATCATCGCCGGTTGCCTTATACACAGTTACGGCTCCATCAACAACAAGATATTCAATATCTGCTTCAAGTTCAATTCTAACCAGAGCAAGGTTATCATCAGGCAGAAACTTAACTAATGGTTCGGATACTGCTTTTGTGTGAAAATTATCACCAATACAAGTGATTTCATAAAAGAATCCAGAGTCATGTTGATTTTTAATCATAAAATCAAGGTAGCTTTTGAGATCGTATTCCCAATGCTTATAGCCCTTCATTTCGTGAATATGGTCTCTAAGCCAATTAATGCAAGCAGTCATTCTTTTGCCGCCTATATAAATACTTCGACGATCCCTTGCTATATATCTACGAAGATGCATCATAAAAACGGCAAAGGAATCGTTAATTACAGAGTCATTGCTTACAAGCTTTTTGCCGCAATCCGCATTGCTTATAAGGCAAGGAGTTCCCCATTCACCCAAGTTATAATCCCCGTTTTTATCAAGAGGAAGATTTACAAGTTTCATAATATTTTCTCCAAAATAGTTTTCAATTTAATTATACACCTACAAATTTATAAGTAATAGCGGTAATATTTTACATAAAAGCTTGTTTTTTCTTACCTACATATAATGGCAAAAAATGATTGTTCATATAATGGAAGGGCATATCGATATCGTGTATAAATCTTTCCTCACCATTACGAACTTCTTTTACCAGAATAGTCCAACGTTGATTAATATTCATACAAAAAGTCGTTCCAAAAACCGAAGTATTTGAGTTATCATTAAGAATAAGGGGATACTCTTTATCAAGACCGATTGCAGCAACAAAACCAACGATTTCAGTATTACCGCCACCAATGGTTTCAAAGGCAGTGCCCTCTTCCTCGGTTTTACAACCATGCACCCAAAGCGAACCGCCATTATTAACCACCTCGTGCAAGGAGCGTTCGGGGTTAAGATGTCTTGCATACACCGTTTGTCCGTTAAACTCAAACGAAGGGACCTCGCGCGAATATGGAAATTTATCTTCAAAAGGCAAAGGTTCTGTACGAACACCTGCACCGGGAACACCGCCAAGCGTATTTCCTACGTTTTCAATAAACACCTTGCCTCCCGCAACAGAGTTGAAATAAAGCGAAGCCGCTTGAGCTTGCATATCGCTTAAAATAAGCGTGCGCTTTGATGCGTGTTCAATTAAGGTGCAATAGCCGTAAAAAAGTTCAAATGCAAGAAGATCCTCAATTATAAGTGGGGTTTCGCTTTCATCAACGATCTTAAATGCGCCGGTTCTGTGGCTTGCTGAAATATTTTTGCCTGAAAGCAAATCACAAAACATAAAATTTATTCTATTAACACTTGCGGGAATCTCTATAACACCATCAACTAAATATTTTCCTGAATCAAAATAAACAGTAGTTGCACCCGAATTCATAGCCGCTCTTATAGCCTCAGTATCATCGGTAATGCCGTCGCCCTTAGCACCAAATGAGTTTACACTCACCCATTTTTCAGGCGATTCCCAAGGAATTTCGGGAGTTTCTTCCACTGGGAGATTTAAGGACTTTTTATCGTTATCAAACAAGGTTACAGGACCACCTGCACAGTATTCCTCTAAATAATTCCCCTCAATTGGGTTGGCGTAACAGCCACCATCCTTTAAAAGCTCATAGCCTTCACATTTAATATTTCTAAGATATAACTGTCCCCATTTTTGACGGATAGCCGCCTCGGCAGGATGTCCACCCGAAAGATTGGCATCAATCAAAGATACAAAAGAAGCCGTACCTTCAAGATAAAGAGCAGGTACAGTATTTTCACTCTGCATATCACGTATTGCAACAACGGTATCCATTGTGTAAAAACCTGCACGCTTTTGATTTTTAAGGGTCAAGTGTTCAAAACAAATATTAAGCAACATGGAGGTTACCTTAACACCGTAAGTAAAACCTATAACCTCTAAATTTTTAACAAGACCTGCCGAAATATACTTTTGGGTTACTTCAAAGCCTGAGTTGCCTCTGAATTCAGGGTCTTCGGATATAATTTTTACGTTACGAACAGCACCTGTATTATTAGCAAAATATCTTATACCCGTAGCACCGGGATTCCCTTTACCTATATTAACAGTAATATCTTCAATCATGTTACTCATAGCAATATTTGAAGTCCCTGCCTGGTCGAAACTGATAACAGGACGGTCGTTTCCGTGTTCAAAGCCCTTGCAGTTATCTTTAAGCTTTATAATAACACCATCACGGCTCTCGCCTTTTATACGAAGCTGAGTATTCATTTCCATATAAGGCCTATCAAAAAGAATGTTTCTGAATTCTTCTATTGAATATGAAACGGTATCACTCACAAGATATGTACCATTAGGAAAATATATTATTTTTTTAAGGGGAAGTTCTTCAGCAAAAATAACATTATGCTTACCATTAACCTTGCGGATTTCAAAGGTTATAAGAGCATTTGGATCTTGTTGTTCTTCCAACATTTCTTTGGTTTTTAAAAGATTAGCCTTATATTCACCGCAAATATCGTTAAAAACTCTGCAAAGAATAGCAGTACAGTCGGTTTTGCCTGTATTATCTGCATTATAAGGAGGTTTTGTAACATCAACTACCGCACTACATTCGGGATATTTATAATTCATAATTCCCCGCCTTTATTTACAAGATTCTATTATTAAATCGTGAAGTCTTGCTTCGTATTCATAAGTATAGGGATTTTTCATTTCGCCCATAACGCATTTTTTAAATTGAAGCAACATTTTTACATATCTACCCTCAGGCTCGAAATCCAAGCGAATACTGTTATCATCCCATTTTTTATCAACGCCAAGCGTTTGCCTTGCGTAGGATTTTTTAACAAGTCTGCCTTCTCCAACAGTAACCTCCAATGGCTTTATTTCAATGGTGCCTTTGCTACCGGTAATTACCAACTGCCGACGATTGAATCCGTTACATTCGGTTGCATTGGTTTTAACAAAAGAAATTCCGTTATTGTAACGATAAGCACAAAAACCATAGTCAAGACTATCCACCCCACCAATTTTTGTTGCTGAATTAAGGGGAATAATTTCATTTGGAAATCCCTGAATTGATACCATTAAATCTATTAGATGACAACCTAAAAAGAACATCATACCGCCTTTGAACTGTCCTAGCCATTTGCGTTTTTCGGGGTCTGAATAGGAACAGTTCATTTGTGCTTCAACGCTTATTATTTCACCTAGTGCGCCTTCATCTACCAATTTTTTTGCGTAGATAACAGCAGGATTATATCGATACATATAAGCCAAAAACAAAATCAAATTCTTTTTCTTTGCAAGCTCACATAATTCACTGAACGACTGCTTATCTTCACTGCCGGGTTTATCCATATAAACATGGAAACCTGCATCCAAACATTTTTTGGATGTTGGAACCAATAATTTTTCCTCGGTTTCTATTAAAAAAGCATCAGGTTTAAGATTTATTGCATCATCATAAGAAATAAAGGATAGATTATCATAGTCAGAATTTTTCTTTGCTCTCTGCAAAAATAAAGGATTTTCTTCTACTATTCCTAATATTTCGAACTCACTGCTTAATTCTTTTAATGTAAGAACAGCATCGGCAGCGTGATCATGGGCAGTGCCTATTTGAATTACACGCAGTTTCTTCATATCATCATCTCTTTTTTAATCAAAGGATTAAAATAGCTATTACAACTTACTCCAATCAAACTGAACAACAGGAAACTCCTTTTCGGTCATAAGACGAGTATAAATTTCTGGCGCTTTTAAGGGCGAATGTATTTCATCAATTATATTTGAAGGCTTGATTCTGCCCATTTGTATAAGCTTTAAAAACGCATTGATATCATCGCGGTCGGTCCACAAAGAAAAAGCCGATTCGTTTAACGGTCTTGCCGAGGTGTGTGCCCCAACAAGTGTTATTCCCGGGCCGTGTACCTTATGGTAGTAATCAATTGCAAAATCCGAATTACGAGTACAACCTAAAAGAGCCACCCTACCTAAACGTGCCATACAATCCAGTACATTATCCAACGCTTTACCATTGCCTGTAACTTCAATCGCAACATTAACTCCGCCGTCTGTGATTTTTTTTACCTGTTCAGAAAAATCAGCATCAAACGGATTAAGTGCAAAATCCGCACCTAATTCTAAGGCGCGTTTTCTCTTTTTTTCGGACGGATCTGCCACTATTATAGGCACTGCTCCTGCCGCTTTCAAAAGTTCTAAAGCAAGCATACCTAAAACACCAAATCCCATAATTATTGCAGATTCACCAATTTCCAATCTACACTTTCGTATTGCCGCCATTGAAAAGCAAGATATAAATGACAACGCTGCGTCATTATATGTAACCTTTTCATCAGGGATTTTATAAACGTCTTTAACATCAACTATGTTATAATTGGCATGAACTCCATTAGAAACAGCCACTCTGTCGCCCGGCTTAACGTAAGTTACGTTATCACCAACTGCAACAACCTCTCCCGCTGAACTATATCCACCATAACGTGGGAAAATAGCCTCAGTATATTCGGTAAATACGCTAACGTTGAGATCACCCGATATATTGGCACGCTCAGTGCCACTGCTGATAGTTGAAACCATATTTTTAACAAGCACCTGATTTTTGGATACTTCACCTATTTCCTCTTCCAAAATTTCAGCAGAACCTATTTTGGTAAAAACTATTCTTTTGGCTTCCATTATATATCAACATCCTAATTTTAAAATTGTCTTATAAAAAAACAATTGACTTTTTGATATTTAAATGATAACATAAATTATATAGAAATTATATACATAAAATTCCTTTGTTTTGTAGAAATATTGCTCTTTTAACGAAAGTGTAGGTGGTTTTATGGTTTTTACAGGAATTGATTTTATAGGATTTTTTGGAGTTAAAAAAGTAGCCAACGACCATATAACTAAAAAAAGACCGGTTATAATGTTTGAAGTTGACTTTTGCACCGAGGATGGCGGTACAATTTTCATCGATGATTATGCTTATCCAGTGAAAAAAAACACCATAGTTTGCGCTAAACCTGGTCAAAAAAGATATACAAAAGGCGTTTTGAGATGCTATTATGCACACTTTGAAATTTTTAATGACGAACTATTTGAAATTCTCACCAAACTCCCAAATGTTTTTTTAATAGAAAATGATGATAAATACAAATCACTATTCATCGAATTGTGTAAGTATTTCAACAAAAATTCTGACGACAGTAAAATTATGCTTGAGGGTCTCATCTTGCAACTCATATATCGATTGAAAGTTGATGCGGTTGATACTCATATTTTTAAAGGTCAACAATCTGCAAAGGCGGAAACTGTAAAAAAAGTTGTGAATTATGTTAAAGGGCATTTAGATGAAGATTTGAGTTTAAAAACATTATCTAAAAAATTTTCTTTTTCCCCTACTTATTTTCATAATAGTTTCAAATCTGTTATGAATAAAACTTTACGCGAGTTTGTTGAAGAAAGAAGAATAAAAAAATCTATTGACCTCTTGCTTACAACCAGTAATTCTATTGAACAAATCGCTTTCATTTGCGGATTTTCCTCACAAAGTTATTTCGGCTATGCATTTAAAAGATATACTGGTACAACACCTAAAAAATATGTTGAAGATTATTTTAAAAAGCAAGAAAAAGATGCTTCAGACTAGTTTGTACCATTTTCCAGACAGTACAAAAACAATATCTGTACAATCAAAATTAAGATTTAAATAATATGCATAGCGACAAACAAAAATCAAAATGCAAAAAACCGTGTCTTTGCTCCACAATAGGAGCTGACACGGTCTTTTTTTATTGTCCATATTTATTGTAACTTTCTTTAATGTAATCTCGTGGAGTCATTTTCATTTTTCGTTTAAAAACAAAGCTAAAATAACTTTGCGATGAAAAACCACATTCAAAGGCTATTTTAGTCAAATTATAATCTGTTGTCTGCAACAAATTAATTGCTTTTTTTATGCGTTGTTCCTCAACATACTCGTGCAACGTTTTCCCAACAGAACGTTTAAAAATATTATGAAAATACACCGGACTCAACAACATCTTTTGTGAAAGTTTTTTCAACGTAATATCTTCCGATAAATGATTTTCAATATACCTAACTGATTTTTCAATAATTAAATCATTGTTTCCGGATTTTAAATTAACATTTTTATTGTAATTTTCTTTACTTATTAAATAAGTTAATTCCAATATAAGTCCTTGTAATAAAATCTCTTCCTTTTCTGAAAGCAAATTATAATGACGTATAAACCGCTCAAAAATATTTTTATAAACATCATAATTTTTGGTTCCTATAAAAGAGGGCGCATTGGATAAAATATCATATATTTCTCCATTATGCAAAATCATATGAATATAATAACACTTATAAGGGAATTTAGTATGTCTTATCTGTCCCGGTTTTGCACATATAATCACATTTTTATTTATTGTTAAACATTCACTATCGATATAGGATACACCGCATTCTTCAATCGGCAATTCAATTTCAAACATAGTTGTTTTTCGCTTTTTGCTGACAACAGTATTTTTCACTGCAATTTTAGAATCATAAATACCTGCAGCCATAATTTTTGGCAGTTGCATACTATCACCTAAAAAGTAATATTTCTAATAAAATAAGTAAAAAAATTATATTATTTAAGTAAATTATATAATACAATATAAATACAAATTTGTCAATGGACGTGTTTAAAATGAAAATCACATATTTAGGTCAGGCGGGTCTGATTTTTGAAAAAGACGGTTTTAAAATAATGATAGACCCTTATTTATCTAACAGTGTTGAAAAAATCAATCCTAAAAATTATCGTAGAACACCTGTGGATGAAACTTATTTTAACATCACACCCAATGTTATGATTTTTACGCATAATCATCTTGACCACTATGACCCTGAAACGGTAGAAAAATTTATTACTGAAGAAAGTGACATTCTTGTTTTAGCACCAAAATCGGTTTGGGATGAGGTTAGAAAACTAGGCGGCAATAATAACTATGTTTTGTTTAATCGTCATACCACGTGGACAGAAAAGGGAATAAAATTCACTGCTGTTAAGGCGGTACACAGCGATACTACTCCAATAGGCGTTATTATTGATGACGGTGATAAAAAATATTACATTACAGGCGATACCCTTTATAACGAAGAAATATTTGAAGATATACCAAACAATATTTATGCTTTGTTTTTACCAATAAACGGTGTTGGTAATAATATGAATATGGCCGATGCCGCCCGCTTCGCAAGACGGATAAATGCAAAGAAAGTTGTACCTATACATATTGGAATGTTTGATGAACTTTCATCTGATAATTTTGAATGTGAAAATAAAATTACTGCTGAAATTTACAAGGAGATAAAGCTATGAAAGTAACAGATATTAAAACATTTACAGTAGACTGCTTTAGAACTAACTGGGTGTTTGTTAAGGTTTATACCGATGAGGGAATAACAGGTGTTGGTGAGGCTACACTTGAATACAAAGAAAAGGCTTTAATCGGTGCAGTAGAACACATAAAGGAATATTTAGTTGGTAAAAACCCTCTTGATATTGAAAAGCATTTTCACGATATTTACAGAGATGCATATTGGCGTGGCGGTGCCGTTCTAATGTCGGCACTTTCTGCCATTGAAATGGCTCTTTGGGATATACTCGGTAAATCTTTAAACATACCTGTTTATCAATTGCTTGGTGGAAAAATTAACGATAAAGTGCGCATCTACGTAAACGGTTGGTTCGCAGGTGCAAAAACTCCAAAAGAATTTGGAGAAAAAGCAAAAATTGCCGTTCAGCGTGGCGTTACCGCAATGAAATGGGATCCCTTTGGTAAATCCTATCTTGAGATTTCAAACAAGGATCTTAACACCGCTCTTGAATGTGTTGCGGCAGTAAGAGATGCAGTTGGTACGGATGTAGACTTGCTTATAGAAGGTCACGGCAGATTTAACGTACCAACAGGTATTAAAATTGCAAAAGAACTTGAACAATTCAGTCCCATGTTCTTTGAGGAACCAACACCGCCTGATAATTTAGAAGCATTAAAAGCTGTAAGAGATAAATCTCCCGTTGCTATTTCGGCAGGGGAACGACTTTACACTTTGAAATCATATAAAGATTTATTTGAAATGCGTGCAGCAGATTATATTCAGCCTGATATTTCTCACGCGGGTGGTATTATGGAGCTTAAAAAAATTGCCGCAGTCGCCGAAGCTTATTACATACCCTTTGCGCCGCATAATCCTTCAGGACCTGTCGCTAATGCCGCTACACTACAACTTGCGGCTTGTTGCCCAAACTTTTCTATACTTGAAATTATGTATAGTGATGTTGAATGGCGTAAGGATATAACTAATGAAAAATTAGAGTATAAAGATGGGTTTATCACCATTCCCGATAAACCCGGTCTTGGTATTGAAATAAATGAGGAAGAATGTTTAAAGCATCCTTATCAACCTCACACTTTAAGGCATTATACCGGTGCTTTAACCGATATAAGACCGGCTAAAACAGAGTTTTATTTTTAAATAGTATCTTTGTTATTAAATTTTTGAATGATGGTGAATGTAATGAATAAAGCAGTATTTATAACGGGTGCTCAAAGTGGCACAGGATATGGAATCGCTGAGTTTTTTGCAAAACAAGGATGGGATGTTTTTATAACCAGCCGAAGAGGTGCAGACGCTGAATCCTCTGCCAAAAAACTATCCGATACTTACGGTATATTTTCAAAAGGCTATGAATGTAACATACGTAACGAACAACAGGTTATTGATATTTTTAATGATATTGATAAATCAGGCAGATTTGTAGAGACCGTAATTCTTAATGCCGCAAATATGGGTTTTAACCCTAAAGACCCTGCCGCAGGTCAGGATTTCTGGACAGTTTCGGCAGATGAGTTTGGAGAGGTTTTTGAAACGAATCTTGTGTGGAATTTTACAATCATCCGTCAAGCGGCTATTCGTATGAGGGAAAAAGGCAAGGGTTCTGTTGTATTCATAAGTTCAAATACCGCACACCGAGTTATTCCAAATCGTGCCGCTTATTCCGCCTCAAAGGGTGGTATAATATCACTGGCAAAGGCTTTAGCTTTAGATTTAGGTAAATATAAAATTCGTTGCAACGTTGTTTCTCCGGGCACAATTAAAACTGAACGTTGGGTGCAAATGGGCAACAAACAAATCGTAAATGGCTCACTTACACCCATCGGTGATATTTCGGATTTTGAAGATTTGGCAAACGCCTGTTGGTTTTTCGGCACCGATATGTCAAAAAATATTACAGGAACCGAGCTTATAGTTGATGGCGGTATGAGTTGCCAATTATACCCCCAAATTTTGAATGAATTAAAAAGGAAAATGCAAGAATAAAATTGATCATATATTGACAAATCAAGCACTTCAATATATAATATAAATGTTATTTGGTATGATTTAAGTTCCCTTTGGGGATAAAGGTTTGATGCACTGGGTCGGAATTATCTTTAACAAGATATTTTCGACCTTTTATATTTTTCTATCCAAAAATAATTTAATAAATCCAAGCGGACAATAAAAGACCGTGTCATTACTTCCCTATTGGAGATGGCACGGCCTTTTTTGTTTATATAAAGAAAACAAATCATAGAAAGGACTGATGTAATCATTGGCAAAAGAACCACTAATCAAAGTCTCCTGTATTAGTAAGGGCGAGAAAATCGGACTTATTAATTATTCAGACTTGGTTGTATTCGACAAGGAGAAAACTATCGTGGCACTTCGTATCGGCGGCTATCCCGAAGCGGTACAAGCAATGAGCGATATAATCACCACCGGATGTGACCTTGAACTGCAAGGAGCACGCGAAACCCTAAAAGTAACCACCAAAGGACAAAAAAATTACGAGCGTAGATTATCCCATGACGGTGTTTACGCCGAAGGGATGCACTACCTCAAGGACGATGTCCCCAACACCATCATGATCGGTGATGGTGAATCAGACGGCACAAAGGTTGCCGTCAAAAAGAATCTGTACTTTTTCTGCAAAACGCAGGAAGATCTGTATGCAGAGCTTGACCGCAAGCTCTCGGTTCCTCTTATCCCCGAATTCAAGGACTACTTTATTTCAGAACTTAGAAACCGAAATATTCTTCAACAGTTAACAGTATATTCACTCGGTCATAAGTTTGAAGCGTGGCACATGAAGATAACAGAGGATGAAAAAGAGGTCACAAAAGTTCTTAAAGATGGTCTGAAATCGGGAAAGATTACCATTCCCGGTACACAGTCAGGCAATCTTACTGTCTTTAATAACATTAAGACCTTTACACAGTATCTTGGTGAGTTTGGTCGAGTGGTGGCAGAGCGTATTAAAAAATGCTTTCCACCCAGGTTTAATCCCGCTGTGGAACCAGTTGCTCCCGAAATTACTGAAGTAAATGATTGTGTAAGAAACCACGCAGGATATTCCCTATTCGATGCCCAGCTTGGTGCGGCTGAAGCTTTAAAGCGTCAGCTTGAAACCGACAAAATGGCATTACTCGTTGCAGAATGTGGTACAGGCAAAACCAAGATCGGAAGTGCGGCGCTCTACGCCTATCAGCACGGCAACCCCAAACGAAGGGTATATGATAAAGCGTTTAATGTTGTTATCTGTCCCTCTCATATTACCGGCAAGTGGGTGCGAGAAGTACACGAAACTATCCCAAACAGTTATGCAATGCACGTTACCAAATCAATATCCTGATACTGTGCTTTAGTAAGCCAAGTAAAATGATTAACGCCAATAACATTAACCTTAATGGCATCACGGTCGGGCTTTTCCATATTAAGCTCGGTTTTTAAGGCGGTAGCCATAAGACGCTGAGTGCCAAATACCTCATGACAGCAACCGAATGCCTTAATAGCGGGGAAGGCATCATATAGTGCCTTAATAGAAAGTGTCATAGGATTGGTGTAGTTAATAACCCAAGCATCGGGGCAACAACGCTCAACACCCTTGGCGATTACCTCCATCATTGGCATGGTACGCAAAGCTCGAACAATGCCACCGGGGCCTGCTGTATCACCTACGGACTGCCAAATACCGTATTTTTCGGGGGTATGTACATCACTTTCCATCTCATCAAAGGTACCGGGAAGAATAGAAATAACAACAAAATCGGCGCCTGTTAAAGCCTCATCAAGGGTATCGGTTGCTTCATAATCCCAATGGGTTTTTGCTCCCTCTACCTGATTGAATTTATTGCCGATAATTACATTATCATCTGCCGCTTTTTTATCAATATCATATAATGCAACCCTACCGCCAATATCCTCAGCCTGCACCAAGTCGCTCATAAGTCCCCACGCCCAGCCGCGGGAACCACCGCCAATATAGGCTATTTTTATTGATTTCATAAACATACCTCCGTTTTTTTCTTTATTTTACATCAATTATTTACCTTATATCCTTGAAAATATTGATAATTTTTATATTTTTCTTGATTTTATTGATAATTTATACTATACTTGAGTCAGGTGATTGTATGAATAAAGATAAACAATATTTTTACTATCAAGCGGTGGTTGATATTGCTCGTGGTGAAAGTGATAATCATTACCATAATAATTATGAAATATATTACCTGACCAAAGGACAATGCTGGTATTTTATTGATAAACATTCGTATTTGTTATCAGAGGGAGATATTGCATTGATACCTCTTGGCGCTATTCATCGCACCAGTTATGAAACGCCTACCCATTCAAGAATACTTATAAACTGCGGTGCGTGGTTTGTTCCGACATCGGTGCGGGATAAAATATCAGACCTGCCCATTTTCACTGTAAACCCGACGATACGCAAACAAATTGAAAGAATTTTCTCTTCCATTGAAAAGGAATACCGCAAACCCGACGAGTTTTCAAAGGACTACATCCGTACACAGGTTATGCAATTGTTGCTAATAATTGCCAGAGAAAGCCTAAAAGACAAAAAGCAAAAAACAGAAAGTCCAATAGTAGAAAAAGCAGTAAAATATATAAGTGAGCAATATCATAGCAATGTAACATTGGATGATATATCTACGGCTTGTTATGTAAGCAGGGAGCATTTATCCCGTACATTTAAACGGGAGACAGGCTTCGGCGTAAACGAATATCTAAATCTTTACAGGCTAAAAAAAGCCGATGCGCTTTTACGGAACAGACCTGACCTACGAGTGGTTGATATTGCCCTGCGTTGTGGCTATAATGACAGCAATTATTTTTCTAAGGTTTATAAAAAAATGTTTGGTGTATCTCCCAAGCAAACACAAAAAAGTGAAGAATAACACTTAAAAAAGCCATAAAAACTATTGCGTTTTTTTATGTTTATGGTAAAATAAAAAAGGAGTTGATTTTATGAATTACACAATTAAAAATAATATTTTAACGATTGAAATTTCATCTATGGGTGCTGAGCTTATGTCGGTAAAAAAAGACGGCGTAGAGTACCTCTGGCAGGGTGACCCACAGTACTGGTCGGGCAGAGCATACAATTTATTTCCAGCCTGCGGCAGAATGTGGGAGGGCAAATACATTTGCAAAGGCACTACCTACGAAATGAAAATCCACGGCATTGCAAGGTACAATGAGTGCAAGGTATATGAGCATACCGATGATAAAATTGTATTCATTTTAGAAAGCAATGAAGATACACGCAAAATCTACCCCTTTGATTTTAAATTTTTTGTAGAGTTTTCTCTTGACGGCAACAAGCTCACCACAAAATACACCGCTATAAATATGGGTGACACCGTTATGCCTTGCACCTTTGGCGGACATCCCGGCTTTAATGTACCCTTAGATAATGGCGAGTTTGACGATTATTATTTAGAATTCAGCGAAGAATGTACCCCTACCGATGCCTTTCCTCAGGCTTGCAACCTTGATGATATTCTTATTAAGGGTAAAAAGGTGATAAATTTAACACATTCACTTTTTGATAACGACTCATTCTTTATGGCAGATGTGGCAGACACCATTACCTTAAAATCCAATAAAAGCGACCGTTCGGTAACGGTGGTTTACCCCGATTTTAAATATTTGGGCGTATGGCAAACTCCCAAAACCGATGCGCCTTTTGTTTGCATTGAGCCTTGGTGCGGCTCCCCTGCACCGCTGGGTGAGTATTCCGATATTGACACTATGAAGGATATGTATCATTTGGAACCAAATGAGAGCAAAACAGTTTCTTTTGATATTATAATTAAATAGATAAAAGATTAAAGTTTGATAATAATTTTTGCCCCAACAAATAAAAAATAACCTAAATATAATGCCATATGTGTAAAAATGTCATTATTTTAAAGCAATGAGCAGGTACCGATTTTTTCAGTACCTGCTCATTATATTTGGGAGGAAATATTAATCTAAATTAATCCAGCTGACCTGCATCCATATTAACATCATTATCTGTGATATTGGATTTTTGAACATAAATAACAAATGATTCGGGAGCTACTGAATCATAAAAGCTGCCATTTGTGACTGTTACTGTTCCATCGCTGGGAAGTGAGGTTGCATCAGCAGTTGGGGTAATGCCTGCCGGGTTATAGGTATATCTTACAAACTCGGTATCTGTAACATCTTCAAAATTATAAGTAACATTCTTACCGGAATGTGTTGTATTAACCGCAAGAATAGCAGTTTTTCCGTCATTGCCCTTGATAGCGGTTACATAAACACCGCCGTTGGTAGTATCGACACCATTGGTTACAACAGTTGAATAAACGATAGCATTCCTGTTGCTGAGATATTTACCAAGCAGGTTAAGTCCATAATAGGTTACACGGGGTACGTCGCTTGCATATTGCTCATAACCATAAAGGTTATTACCGCTTATCATAGAGGGACTGGTTCCACATACGTGAACACCACCGATAAACTCTCCGCCTGTGTTGGTAGCATCGGTCCACAGCGTGTCAAATATCTGCCAGGAAAGAAGGCGGTCAATACCGGTATTTGCGGCAGCGGTAAAGCCTGCGGCAACCTGTGTCAACTGCATACCAATTCCATCTGCCCAAGTTGCATCCGCACCGTATGCGAAGAACTCATCACACCAGAACTCCTTATCAGAATTACCGGTCTGTTGAATATAATAATTAAAGTTTTCAAGGGTGTTATTATAAGGCTCGGTAGCATTGTAAATAGAGCCTTTACCTCCATCTGAAGTATATGCATAAGTATACTGGTGAGAGGAAAGAATATCTACCATATCATAATTGGTATTTGCAGCCGCAAAATCAAGATAATACTTAAGCAATGTTTTGGAGCGACCATACTTTGCATAGAGTGACTGGCTGGGTCCAACGATTTTAACATTGTTACGGATGCCTGCATCTTTAAGTGCATTGTTAAGACCGGCAGTCATAATAATCCACTCATCATAGGAGAAAGTTGCGTCAGTTTCTGTATACTCGCCATTTACAAGTGATCCCTGATAGTCACCGCTTTCGGTGAAGGGCATAATATAATCAACATTATTTATGCCGTTTTGCTTGAAAGCTTGCATAGCTTGAGCAATCCATTCACCGTAACGGACGGCGGCTACTGAATAGTGTGAAAGCTCAGAATCGGTAAGTGCCAAACCACTCATATCTGCTTTAAGAGCGGCGGCCTTGCTGTCCTCACCGTAAAGGGCGGTGCTTGCACCGTGGAGATAGTCAACCTCAGGAATAGTAGAATGTCCGCGGTTGCCGGAGTTTTCGTTATAGCTTAAGCTACTGTTTCCAAGAACATTATAGTTATAATAGGCAATAAAATCATAAATATGCCAGCCAGCGTTAATGGTAATTGTAATACCTCTGTCCTGAAGCATTTTTGCCCACTTATAAACAGCCTGCATATCGGCAGAATTCCAATTCCAACCATCGGTGGTGGATGTTGCTGCTCCGTTCCATGCAAATTGAGACTTAAATATGGTACGGACATTTGTTACGCCCGAATCTACAAGTCTGTCCATTTCCTTCGCGGCCGCTTCATCAGTATAATATCTGCCATTAGAATCTTCCATAAAGGTATAGCAATGGTAAACTGTAGAATTTATACCCTGGAAGGTGGTGGAAACAGGTGTAGAACCGTTATTGATAGTAACAGTTTTGTCGGAGAATCTCTTTAAAATATTATTGTACAAATATTCTCTGGTTGACTGCTCTTCGGCAAAAGTGCCGTCGGGATTTTTAGCGGAATAGGCAAGCTTGGAAACCTCATATACTGTAGTATCCAAAGCATCACCGTAAATAGTCTGTACGTTACCATTGGAATCGGTATACTTAACATAAGGTCTCATAGTATAGCCGGAGTTCTCATATTTTTCGTCTATATTAATAAGAACACCCGTGTAATTGATCTGATGCTCGTTTTCATCAAAACGCGCATCGCTGTTGTTATTTATATTTGCAGAATCAAAACGGTATGCTCTACCGAACCTGGAGGTCATAGTATCGCCGTTAGCATCAGTATATGTTTTGTCAAGTACAAGCTCTTGACCGTTAAGATAAGATGTTCTTACAGCAACGGTACCGTATTCTATAACGCGGATGCCGAAGTAAGGATTGCCATCTTTGTCAACAGAAAGCAATCTCTTATCAATACCGGTCTTATAACGCAGACCCTGTTTGCCGGAGGTACGAATTGCGGTACCTACACATTCAAGTGCATTATCAGCAACCATATTCGCTATAGCCGCTGTACTGTCGGTAGGTGCTGTTTCGGTAACGGCAAAGTTATCGATTAACATATAGTCGTCGTAATCATAGTTAGCCCAGATATTAAAATATGCCACAGTAGTTTCGGGCGCGGTAAATTCAACTGTCAAAGCGCATGCAGACAAATCGTAAGTATTTATCTTTAGAGCGTTAACTTTATCGAATAACTGAACACGCCACTTGGAGCCTGCACCATCTGTTTTTATTATCGCATTAGAAGTAGTAAGGGTAACATTAGAACCTATAGTCTTATACTTTATGCCTAATTTAGTTGTAGCAGAATCGTCGGAAAGAAGCAAAGAACCGGCTTCCAGACTACCTATAGTGGCAGCTGCATTGGTAAGAGACCAGCAGAACCAGTTATTACCATTGGCGTTACTTAAGTCAACTGTAGCGGTAAAGGTATATTTATAACCTTTTTTAAGGCGCATAGCACGAGAATGAACACCTGCAACATTTGCTTCAGCCACAACCTTTAACGTTCCGGATTCAACGTTCCTTGATACCGTTCCTATCCTTCCCCAGTTTTCGGGAGTGTTATCTGAAAAATCGTCATTTGCATATGTAGAAGGTGCAGCCATTTCGTCACTTATAAGAGAGAGGTCATCTATATACATAAAGCTGTTGGTATATTCACCAACAGGACTATATCTGAAAGCTAAGGTCGCCTCTGTATTGCTTCCGGTATAGAAGGTAATGCTTACCTCCTGCCAGTCATTATATACTGTGGTATTGGAATAGTGACCAAGGACACCCTCCCTGTTTTTTCTTCCGTATGCATCTGAAACCTTTACCAAGCCTGCCGAGACAGAAGCATAGTCTAAATATACGCCATTTTCGTCGGGACAATAATACCAGAACTTTAAGGTGTACTGAGTATCAGGCTTCAAATTTCTAAAATAGCGATAGCCTGTGTTATAAATTACACTTGCTCTAAGAGAAACGCTTCCGTTTTCAGTATGGTTATAGTCCTTTGATGTCTTAAAGGTAGGCCAGGTATTGCCGTTAGGCTCATAAAAATACCAGGTTTCGTCATCGCTTAAAGCATTTGTTTTGAGGTCGACATCTACATTATACGCCTCGAAATCGCCATTCTCTAAAAGATTATAGCTGTAAAATACAGGTGTGTAATCGTCTGTAGAACCGGTGGTAACGATATAAGTGGGATCTGCCGAAACTTCATTGCCATCAAGGTCAAACCAACCTCTGAAGCCGCAGTTTTCATATGCGGTTGCGGTTAATGTGCCGTTTTGCTCGGTATAAGTACCAAGGGTTGAATCATAAAACGGCATAGACTCTGCCTTTGCCTCCCCAAAAGGCAAAACAGGCATTAAACCCAACAGCATAATTACACACAAAAACACAGATAATGTTTTTTGTGCATATTTGTTTTTGCCAAAATTAAACAAATTCATAAACATATCCTCCTTGATTTTGTTGCAATTACATACTAGCATATATGAAATTTTTAAACAAGGAATTTATATGAATTGGTTTGTTTAATACAACAAAAAAGGCTGCCCTGCGGACAGCCCTTTAGAGTGATTGAATTTAAAATATTAATAATTAACGGCTCTTTCCTTGAAATAGCTCTGGGGATGAGCGCATACGGGACACATCTCGGGTGCTTTTTTACCAAAAACAAGATGTCCGCAGTTGGAGCATTCCCACATAATATCGCCATCCTTTGAAAATACAACGCCATCCTTAACATTGCTTAAAAGCTTAAGATAACGCTCCTCGTGAGCCTTTTCAATTTTTGCAACCTCTTCAAAAAGAAAGGCAATGTGGTCAAAGCCCTCTTCCTTGGCTACCTTTGCAAATTCGGCATACATTTCGGTCCACTCATAATTTTCGCCTGCGGCTGCATCCTCTAAATTTGTCATAGTATCAGAAATACCACCATCGTGAAGAAGCTTGAACCAGATTTTTGCGTGCTCCTTTTCATTGTTTGCGGTTTCTTCAAAAAGCTGGGCAATCTGAACAAATCCGTCCTTCTTTGCCTTTGAAGCATAGTAGGTATACTTGTTTCTCGCCTGTGACTCTCCTGCAAATGCTGCCATTAAGTTGGCTTCAGTTCTTGAACCTTTTAAATCCATATTTATTTCCTCCTTAAAAAGATTATATTAATATATTGCCATATTTTGCAAAATAAATCAATTGTTTTTTAAAAAATTTTCATTTTTTTAATTTTTAAAAGCTAAAACCACCAATTAAAGCTGTATACTTAATGTACACACCTTTAATAAGCATACGAATTTTGCCAAGTTCAAAGAAAAATACATTATTTTTATTAAGAGCACCGTAAAACACACATCATTAAATATATTATCACATAACATATGATAATTCAAACGAGTTAGTGCATTTTTTGTATTGACAAAGCCAAACGAAAAGTATATAATTTATAAGTATTATTATGTTTTGATTTTGAGGTGTTTTTTAATGGAATGGATGTCCCTTAACACGCTTAGAGAAAAGTTTCTTTCCTTTTACGAAAGCAAGGAGCACTTACGCCTTGACAGCTTTTCGCTAGTACCTAACAATGACAAATCTTTGCTTTTAATCAACTCTGGTATGGCACCTATGAAAAAGTATTTCACAGGTGAAATTACTCCCCCTAAAAAAAGAGTTACCACCTGCCAGAAATGTATTCGTACCCCCGATATTGAAAGCGTTGGTAAAACCGCCCGTCACGGCACATTTTTTGAAATGCTGGGCAACTTCTCCTTTGGCGATTACTTCAAGCACGAAGCCACCGCTTGGGCTTGGGAATTCTGCACCAAGGTTTTAGAAATGCCTGTAGACAAGCTTTGGGTAACCATTTATCAGGGCGACGATGAGGCTTTTGACATATGGACTAAAGAGGTTGGAGTTTCCCCCGACAAAATAGTTCGTTTAGGTAAAGAAGATAACTTTTGGGAGCACGGCACAGGTCCTTGTGGTCCCTGCTCTGAGCTTCACTATGACCGCGGCGAAAAATATGGCTGTGGCAGACCCGACTGCGGTGTTGGTTGCGAATGTGACCGATATGTTGAGTTTTGGAATCTTGTTTTCACCCAGTTTGATTCAGATGGACAAGGCAACTACACTCCCCTTGACCACCCCAATATTGATACCGGTATGGGTCTTGAGCGACTCGCCTGCATCTCTCAGGGTGTTGATAATATTTTTGAAGTTGATACCATTCAGAACATAATGAAGCACCTGTCTAAAATATGTGGAATCACTTATAAAACCGATGAAAAATCCGATGTTTCTATGCGTGTTATCACCGACCATATCCGTTCCACAAGCTTTATGATAGCTGATGGTGTTATGCCCTCTAACGAAGGCAGAGGCTATGTTTTGCGCCGTCTGCTCAGAAGAGCCGCCCGTCATGGAAGATTGCTTGGTATTGAGCGCCCATTCCTTGTGGAGCTTATTGATACAGTTGTAAATGAAAGCGGAAACGCATACCCAGAGCTTAAAACCAAGATGGCACACATTAAAAAGGTTGTAGGCTATGAGGAAGAGAGCTTCCTTAAAACTATTGACCAAGGTCTTGGCAGACTTAATGACTTTATCGCTTCGGGCGAAAAGGTTCTTTCCGGTGAAGAAGCGTTCAAGCTTAATGATACCTACGGTTTCCCGCTTGATTTAACCTGCGATATATTGGAAGAAAAAGGTATTTCTGTTGATGTAGAGGGCTTTAAAAAGCTTATGCAAGAGCAAAAAGACCGCGCCAGAAATGCTCGCAAGGATTCTGACACCAACGCATGGAAGGGCGATGACGCACTTCTTGACGGCATTACCGCTACCGAATTTGTAGGCTATAGCAAGCTTATGGCTTCGGCAAATGTTACTGCAATTATCAGCGATGGTGAGGTTGTTTCTACCGTTTCAGCCGGCGCTAAGGCAACAATTGTTCTTGATAGCTCACCCTTCTATGCCGAAAGCGGCGGTCAGGTTGGTGACCAAGGTACAATCCGTTCCGGCTCCTTTGTATTTAAGGTTTCTACCGTTACAAAAAATGGTAATGGAATTTTTCTTCATAGCGGTGAAATGGTTTCGGGCGTGGCAAATGTTGGTGATATGATTTTTGCTGAGGTAAATACCACTACCCGTTCTGCCACCTGCCGCAATCACACCTCCGCCCATTTACTTCAGGCCGCCCTGCGAAAGGTGCTTGGTGACCATGTTGAGCAGGCAGGTCAACTTGTAAATGATAATGAGGTTCGTTTTGACTTTACCCATTTTTCTGCCCTTTCTGCTGAAGAATTGGCACAGGTTGAGGCTACCGTTAATGACATTATTCTTTCTGGAAGACCTGTTATAACTAAGGAAATGCCAATTGAAGAGGCTAAGTCTATGGGCGCAATGGCTCTGTTTGGTGAGAAATACGGCGATACCGTTCGCGTTGTTTCGGTTGAAAATTTCTCCCTTGAGCTTTGCGGCGGTACCCATGTAACAAATACATCTGCAATTGGTTTGTTTAAAATCATTTCTGAAAGCTCTGTTGCTGCAGGTGTAAGGCGTATAACCGCCATCACCGGTAGCGGGGTTCTTAAGCTTTTGGATGAATACAAAGCTCTTGTTACAAATACTGCTGCTGAATTTAAGCTTGCAAATCCCTTAGAAATCTCATCTAAAGCCGCTCAGCTTTCTGCAGAATTAAAGGAAAAGGAGCGTCAGATTTCTGTTCTTGAATCCAAGCTTGCCGCTACCAAGGTAAGCGAAATGATGGTTTCTGCCGTAGATGTTGATAATGTTCGAGTAATTGCCAAGGTTGTTACACAAATGGATATTCCCGTTGCCCGCAACCTTTGCGATACAATAAAATCCAAATTTGAGGATGTTGTTTTGGTATTTGCAATTGCAGGTGCAGAAAAGCTCACATTTATAGCTGCTTGCGGTAAGGAAGCTATCGCAAACGGTTGCCACGCAGGCAACATTGTTCGCGAGGTTGCAAAGCTTGCAGGTGGTAACGGCGGCGGTAAACCCGATTCTGCTATGGCAGGCGGTAAGGATTTATCCAAAGCAAATGAGGCCATTGAAAAGGTTGCCGAAATTGTTGCCGCTTTAAAGAAATAAAAATCGGAGGTTTTTATAATGGATTGTCTTTTTTGCAAGATAATATCAGGTGATATTCCCAGTACAAAGGTTTATGAGGATGATAATGTCTATGCATTTAATGATATAGACCCGCAAGCTCCCTTTCATGTTATTGTGGTTCCAAAGCATCATATTACCTCTGCCGCTGAAATCACTTCTGAAAACAGCCATTACATTGCCGCTATATATGAAGCAATAGCAAAAATCGCCAAAGAAAACAACCTTGAAAAAGGCTTCAGAGTTGTTAATAACTGCGGTGAAGATGGCGGTCAGACGGTTGGGCATATTCATTTTCACCTTTTGGCAAGAAGAAACCTTGCCTGGCCTCCCGGCTGATAAATTCAAAGCATAATTTTTAATAGGTTGGAGATATTATGGCAAGAGTATTATTTTATACCGGCGCATGCTTGCTTGCGCTTTCTGCGGCTCTTTTATATCTACCAACCTATTTTTCTTTTATAATTGCAGTTATTTTATTTATACTTTTAATTACCCTTATAATATTTCACAAAAAGTTGGTTTTTAAAGGGCTTAAAACACTTCTGTGTATAGTACTAATTTTTACAATCTTTGGTATTTACACCAACGAATTTAAAATTAAACCCGCCGAAAAGCTGGTGGGATATAAAGCCGAAATTGTTGGAACTGTAACCGAATTTCCTGCTGAATACGAAAATTACACAGTATACATAATTGAAACCGAAAAAATCACCCTGATTCAAGAAAACGGAAAACCGGTTGCTGAAAATATTCCGCAAAAGCTAAAGCTAAGACTCAGCGATATAAACAGTATTGGCGCCGATGTATTTGACAAATTACAGCTTGAGGTTTTATTCAACGATTTGGATATTTACAGAAATACATCCTTAGCAAATAAAATCTATGCCGGTGGTTATGTTGAAGGGTTGGTTGCAAATTTAGGAGAAAACAGACCGTTTTATGCCGTATTTTACGATTTAAGAGAGGCTATAAGCGATTTAATTTATCGCAACATTAATTTTGATGATGCCACCGTTGTTACGGCAGTGTTATTAGGAGATAAAGAATATCTGGACCCTGATTTTGAAAAGGATTCCAAGGTTGCAGGTATAACCCATATGCTTGTGGTTTCAGGTATGCATCTTGGCATTATATTTCAGCTTTTAAGCAAATTATTTTCCGCCCTTAAGCTTTGGCGCGGCACAGCAGAAATTCTTATGCTGGGTGCAATATTTTCTATGACTGCGATATGTGGTTTTACTCCATCAATTTTAAGGGCGGCTCTTACCTATGTAATTATTGTTTTAGGAAATTTAATTTTCAGAAAACCCGACTCGCTTAATTCATTAGGTGCGGCTACCATAATTCTTTTATTTATTAATCCGTTAGGATTTGGTAATCTTTCACTGCTTTTATCGCTTCTTTCTACCTTTGGTATTCTGTTTATCTGCCCATTTTTAGAAGAAAATATACTATCTTTAATTTCAAAAGCATATTCTCCCGGCAAAATTACAAAGGCTATTACCTTTTCGGTTTCGCAGACCCTATCTGCCACCCTTGCTACTATGCCTGTGTGCATATTGGGTATTGGCTACATATCTTTAATATCACCCCTAACAAATCTTTTAACCGGCTACGCATCTACCCTGCTTACGGTGTTTGCCTTTATATCTGTTATATTACTTTGTCTGCCATCCTTTTTAAAGGCTGCCGCATTCACGCCTGCGCTTATACTTTGCGCACTTGTAAGATACATTGTTAAGGTAACTGACATTTGCGCCGATATAGATTTTGCATCGGTCCCCGCTTTAAATGAATACCTTATTTCATTGGGGCTTTTTATATTAATTATTCCTATTTTAATACTAGCAAAAAAATTCAACACAAAAAAAGCTGTTAGAATTTTCTTAAAGATAACCGCTTCTACATTGGTGATATTTTCTGTAAGCTCTGCCTTATTCTTTTACAACGCTTCCCCGAAATGTGAAATTGCCATTCCCGATGTTGGAAGGGGTACAAGTGTTATAATAAAAACCAATACAGATGTTTTGGCAATTGGTACGGGAGATGCACTTACAGATTATAACAAAATTGAAAGTCATATGTTTAAAATGTGCAGCCAAAGCATAGACCATATTATAATACCCACTGCCAACAAAAGCTTTGCCGCCGGTGCCCCCGAAATGATTTTTCAAAATCCCCACGCAAAGGTGGTATACCCTAATCGCGGCGAATACATTGACAAGCTTAACTATATCTCCAATAATAATTTCATATCTTTTGATTATAAAATCAGCTTTAAATTAGAATCTGCAGAGGTAATTACTTTTGCCGATACAGGCACTGTTGTGAACTTTAACAGCCTTTCTTTGATAGTGTATACGGGCAAGGGTGACTTAAATTCTCTGTTTAAGGTATGCAGCCACACAAAGCCTGTTTTAATTTGCGCTGATAATCTTACACAACAAATTGAATACGAGGTTTCACAATGTATAATAAGCGGCTCAGACAAAGCCAGAAGTAATATTGAACAGGCTCTTAAAAAGCAAAATATTGATTTCAGGGCAGTTAGCCCTAAAACAATTTCTATTAAATTTTAAAAAGGAGGGGTTTAACAAATGATAGAAGAGCATGATTTAAAAGTAACAGTATCACGCGGAAGCTTAAAACCCGTATACCTACTGGTTGGAAACGACCCGTATCTTACCAAGCATTATGCCAATCTTATTGCAAAAAAAGCAGTACCCCAAAATCCTGATTTTAACCTTTTTACAATGCAGGAGCAATGCTCCCTGCAGGATATTTATGACCATTATTTTCAGTTTTCATTTACAGGAGAACGAATTTGTGTTCTGGCATCAAATTTTGATTTTGAGGGCTGCCCTATTGCCGTATTCAAGGAGCTTCAGGCATTGGTTGAATCCCCTCATGACAATAACATTCTGGTGCTTTATTATGATGTACTCTCCATAAACACCAAAAAATCCGATAGGTTTAAAAAGCTTGCAAAATCGGTTGAAAAGGGTGGCGGCGTTGTTTCAGAGCTCAACCACAAAACCGAAACCGAGCTTGCAAAAATGCTTACTGCATCGGCGGCTAAAAGACTTAGAAAATTAGATATTACGGTTGCCAAATATATGATTTCTGTGTGCGGCACAGATTTGAATATTCTTATTAATGAGCTGGACAAGCTATGTAGCTTTGTTAAAGAGGACTGCTCTATTGAAAAAGAAACTGTTGATGCAATTTGTGTAAAAACTGTTGAGGCATCTGTTTATGATATTTCCCGATATATTCTTGCGGGTAAGGCAGAAAAGGTTTACTCATCACTTAACAATCTTTTGGCTACAGGTGTTTCACCCACCGAAATTTATGCCCTTATCTCATCGGCTTATGTTGATATATTCAGGGTAAAGGCGGCAATTGATGCAGGTAAAAAGCCGGACAGCATTGCAGCAGATTTTGGCTACCCTCCCCAAAGGGCTTTTGTTTTAAATAATGCCGCCAGAGATGGCAGATATCTTACCCAAAAACAAATAAGCAGTATTATAGATGAAATTTTAAAAAGCGATGCCGCCGTTAAAAATAATACTAAGCTTAGTGGCGGTGGAGGCGCTACCGCACTTGAGATTCTTATAAGCAAAATACTTAAAATAGCAGCAGGTGGCTCTAAATGATTAAGCTTAACCTACCAATAATTGTTGAGGGAAAATATGATAAAATCAAGCTTTCCTCCATATTTGATACGGTAATTCTTACCACCGAAGGCTTTGGAATATTTAAAAACAAAGAAAAGGTGCGTCTTATTAAAAAGCTTGCGGAAAAACAAGGAATTATTGTTCTTACCGACAGTGACAGTGCAGGTGGAATAATTCGCTCATACTTAAAAAATATTCTTTCAGAGGATAAAATACATCACATTTTTTTGCCCCCGATAAAGGGCAAGGAAAAGCGCAAATCCAAGCCCTCCGGCGAAGGCTTATTGGGTGTTGAGGGCATTAGCAAGGAAATAATTATAAATGCCTTTGAACGCTTTTTACCCAAAGAAGCTCCCACCGCAAAAAAGCCTATAACTACCGCTTTTTTAATGTCACTGGGTTTAAGCGGTACAAAGGACAGTGCTTTAAGAAGAAAATATCTTTTAGAACAACTGAAGCTTCCTACCTGCATTTCCCCCGCAACCCTTAAAAAGGTTCTTGGTGACATTTCCTCTGAGGAAGAAATTACAAATATTATGAAGCATTATAAATGAGGTGAAATTTATGTCCGGTAAACGAAGTCAAAGGCAAAGAATTCTGGCTCTTTTAGAAATACTTATGCAAAAAACAGACGAAGATCATCCTCTTAACGCAAGCGAAATAATCGCCATTTTAAAACAGAGAGATATTTCTTGCGACAGAAAAACAGTTTATGAAGATATTGAAGCGCTTAATCTCAGCGGATATGATATTATAAGTGTTAAAGGCGCAAAATCCGGATATTTTTTAAGCGGTAGAGAATTTGAACTGCCCGAAGTGGCTCTTCTTACCGATGCCGTACTTGCCGCAGATTTTATAACGCATAAAAAAACAGGGGTTCTTGTTAAAAAATTAAAGGGCCTTTTAAATGAATATCAGGCAGAAAAATTCGCAGGCAGAACCTTTATTGATAACCGCAACAAAGGTGATAATGAAGAGATTTATTACAGCATTGATGCCACCCAAAGGGGAATTGACGAAAAAAAGAAAATAACCGTTAAATACATCCGTCACACTCTTATCAACGGGCGCACACCTACTTTGAATGCAAAAACAATGAAGGTAAGTCCTTATGCGCTTATTTGGGCAGATGACCACTACTACCTTGTTTGCAATAATGAAAAATATAATAATCTTATGCATCTTCGTTTGGATAGAATGAAAAGTGTTACCGTTACCGAAGAGGATTATCGGCACTTCAGTGAAGTAAGTGAATATAAGGACGAATTCAACACCGCCGATTATTCTGAAAAGGTATTTAATATGTTCAGCGGAAACGAAGAGGAAATTGTTTTGGACTGCAGTACCGATATTCTGGAACAGGTAATAGACCGTTTTTCAGACAAAATTTTTATTCGCCAAAGCAGTGAAAACAGATTTAAATTCAGTCACAAGGCCTGCATAAGTGAAGGACTTGTAGCTTGGATAATGCAGTTTTCAGATAAAATGCTTGTTGAATCACCCGAATCATTAAAGCAACAAGTAAAAAAGCGCGCAGATGCCATTCGAAAGCTTTATAAATAACATAAAACTCCCTGCTCTATCATAAGCTATAGAGAATGGGGAGTTTTATTATGCTAAAAATTATTTTAATTTGTGTAGGGCTTATTTACGGATTTTTGTATTTTATATTTGCCGCCGTTACAAAAAAACCATTTAAAACCATATTTTTTTATGCTTTTTTAGGGGTTGCAGGCATAATTTTAGTAAATCTTACATCAAAATTCAGCGGAGTTTACATACCTATAAATGCTTACACTCTGGGTTCTTCGGCGGCATTGGGAATACCGGGAACAATAAGTCTTTTATTACTAAGAATAATATTTATGTAAAAGCGGTGGGTTGCAATCAACCCACCGCTTTGTATTTTATCCCGCCAAAAACTCTCTTATTGTTTCAGCCGCATTGTTTTTATTCTGCTTTGCCAGAATATCAGACATTGTTCTGATAGTATCTGCATTGTTTAAAAGCTCAATACACTTCTCGCTAAGCTCATCAACCGAATCTCCACACACAGCCGCACCCAGTTTTACAAAGAAACGGCGATTATGCTCCTCACAGCCTGCAACCGCATTTATAAACACCATTGGAATATTTTTAAGCCTTGCTTCAGAAACACTTAGTCCGCCCGGCTTGGTTAAATATAAATCCGCACTATCTAAAAGTTCGGACATATTATTAACAAATCCCTTTATATGGATATTTTGATTTAATTTGTGCTTTTTGTTAAGAGCTTTTTCAAGTCTTTGGTTTGTTCCGCAAACAACCGTGATTTCGGTGTTTTGGGGAAGCCTGCACGAAATATTTTTAATTACCTTTTTAATGGGTCCACAACCCATACTTCCGCACATAACAATAAGATGTGCATTGTTGTTGCTTATCCCCATCAGTGTTTTAGCTTCATCCTTTGGCAGATTTGTATAAAACATTTGCTTTACCGGAATTCCACTGGGGACTATTTTTTCAGTGGCAATACCGTATTTTACAAAGGCATCGGTAATGGCGGCATCAGGAACAAAATAAATATCCACACCCTCTGTAGAAACGGTGGGAGCATAGGTATAATCGGTTGCAACAAATGCTGTTTTTACCTTTAAATCAAATTTAAAAATGGCGGCAGTAAGCATAATTGTAGCAAACGGGTGGGTACATATTACGGTATCATATCCACCGTTTTTTACATATTCGCTTAGTTTTTTTGCTCCGACAGACAAGAATTTATTTGTAAGTGTTGACGATGCCTTACTATATGCGGCGGAATGCTTTTCCATATGACCGTAGCCTATTTTAAAGGCTGTAGGAAAATGCCTGTATACTGCGGTATGACCTTTGGTTAAAACTGTTGCTACTCCTTTGGAGATAAATCTGAGAACTTCATAAACCTCACAAAATTCACTGTGATTATCAAAAGCCTCTTTAACCGCATAGGCACAAGAATCGTGCCCCGCCCCTGTGCTACTGCTTAATATTAAAACACGCATAAATTCAAAGTCCTTTCAAAAAGCTGCAAAGCCAATTGCAACCAAGTATTAGAATTATAACACAATATACTAAAAATATCAATATTTGCTGTTTTTATTTAAATTTTAATAGGAAAACCTTAATAAAAACTTAAATAAATTAATTCTTGATTTTCAGGCAAAATATGTTAATTTTTCTATTGATTTTCCCGCCGTAAAGTAATATAATATTTATAATTGATAAAATGGCGAAAAAGGTACTTTTTTATCACCGCTATATTTATCAAAGAGGCTCCGAAGAGTATTTTAAAAAGTATTTTTTGGGTGAAAATGCCAATAATAAATAATGTGGTTTTTTGAGTGGAGGTGTAAAAATGAACAATCTTTTAACCTTAAGTGCAAACGGACTCAACGAAAAGGATCTTTATGTTATTGTCCTTGGTGTAGGTACCGTTTTTGTAGGACTTATCTGCATAATTATTCTTTGTAAAATTCTGGGTGTTTGCTGTCAGCTTCTTGCTAAAAAGGATAATTCCGAGTCAACTTCAGCTCCCGCCGTACCATCTGCTCCCGTTGCTCCCGCGGCACCTGTGCCGGCAGTTATCCCCAACCGTCGCGAGACTGTTGCCGCTATTGCAGCCGCTATTGCAGAGGATTTAGGAACCGATGTATCGGCTATTCGTATTCTTTCTATTGAAAAGCTTTAAAAACTATGTTTAAAAACATAAAAGGAGAAAAATAATATGAAAAACTACAAAGTAAATGTAAACGGAACCGAATACAAGGTTTCTATTGAACTTATCAGCGAAACTGAGGCCGCTGCTCCTGTAGCTGCCGCTCCTGCACCTTCAGCTCCTGTTGCTGAGGCTGCACCCGCACCTGCCGCTCCCGCTGCCGCTGCTCCCGCAGGCGGCGAAAAGGTTAATGCACCTATGCCCGGCACCATCCTTTCTGTAAATGTTAAGGTTGGCGATGCAGTTAAAAAGGGTCAGGTTCTTGTAATCTTAGAGGCTATGAAAATGGAAAACGAAATTATGGCTCCCGTTGACGGTACCGTTACATTCGTTGGTGTAAATCAGGGTGCTACCGTTGAATCCGGTTCTGCTATCTGTGTAATCGAATAAGGCGGTGCTTTTCCGTGATTGATTTTATAAGTAATTTTTTACAACAAACAGGCTTTTCATTGCTTGGTTCGGGCAGCAATTGGCAATCACTTGTTATGGTTCTTGTTGCTTGTGTGCTTTTATACCTTGCAATTGTTAAAAAGTTTGAACCCCTGCTTCTTCTTCCCATTGCATTTGGTATGTTGCTTACAAATCTTTTGGGCGCTGATGTTTATCACGAAGCATTATTCGCAGGCGGTCATGTAAACTGGGATCTTTTTGGTGGAGCCGAATTTGTTGAATCTGTAAACCTTTCGCCTGAATTTTTAAAACAAGGCATATTCCAGGTTTTACAAGATGGCACAGTAACATTTGGTCAAAATATCTTCGGTCATCTTTCCGGTATTTCTCTTGAAAGTGATGCAATTATAAATGCTGCCGGTCAACTTGTAAACGCAAACGGTAATGTTATAGCCGAAAGTGCTAAGATTGTAATTGATACAGTTGGTACTACCATAACCGACGGCACATTATATGCCGGAAATATGATTTTAGCATCTAATGTTCAAAGCATTTCTGTTGGTCTTATAGATGTTCTTTACCTTGGAGTTAAGCTTGGTATTTACCCCTGCCTTATCTTCATCGGTGTTGGCGCTATGACCGACTTTGGTCCCCTTCTTGCAAATCCCAAAAGCTTGCTGCTTGGTGCCGCCGCACAGATTGGTATATTTGTAACATATTTTGGTGCAAGATGCTTAGGCTTTACTCAAGCCGCCGCAAGCTCCATTGGTATTATAGGTGGCGCTGACGGTCCTACTGCAATATTCGTTACAGGAAAATTAGCTCCCGAATATTTAGGCCCCATAGCCGTTGCTGCATATTCCTATATGGCTTTGGTTCCTGTTATTCAGCCCCCCATTATGAAGCTGCTTACCACTAAAAAAGAGCGTGCTATTGTAATGAAGGAGCTTCGCCCCGTTTCTAAAACCGAAAAAATTGTATTCCCCATTGTTGTTACTGTATTTGTAGCATTGCTCGTTCCCTCAGCCGCTCCCCTTGTTGGTTGCTTAATGCTTGGTAACCTTATGCGTGAGTGCGGTGCTGTTGAGCGTCTTGCAAAAACTGTTCAAAATGAGCTTATGAATATTGTAACAGTATTTCTTGGCGTTTCTGTTGGCGCAACTGCAACCTTCTCCACCTTCCTCAGTCCTCAAACCTTGTTCATTATTGTACTTGGTATTGTTGCATTCAGCATGGGTACCGCAAGCGGCGTTTTACTTGCCAAGGTTATGAATCTGTTTACCAAAAACAAAATCAATCCCCTTATTGGTTCTGCCGGTGTTTCGGCTGTTCCTATGGCGGCTCGTGTATCTCAGGTAGTAGGTCAAAAGGAAAATCCATCCAACTTCCTGCTTATGCACGCTATGGGTCCCAATGTTGCAGGTGTTATCGGCTCGGCTATTGCCGCCGGTGTTCTTATCGCTTGCTGCAGTTAATCCTTTTAGAAAGGTGAATTACACATGAATAAATTAAACATTACAGATACCATTCTGCGTGACGCACACCAATCTCAAGCCGCCACCAGAATGAGAGTTGAGGATATGCTCCCCGCTTGCGAGCTTTTAGACCAAATGGGTTATTGGTCACTTGAATGTTGGGGCGGCGCTACCTTTGATAGCTGTATGCGTTTCCTTAATGAGGATCCTTGGGAGCGTCTTCGTAAGCTCAAAGCCGCTATGCCCAACACCAAGCTTCAGATGTTGCTCAGAGGTCAGAATATCCTTGGCTACAAGCACTATGCAGATGATGTTGTAGATGCTTTTGTTAAAAAATCCATTGAAAACGGTATTGATGTTATCCGCGTTTTTGACGCTCTTAATGATACCCGTAATATGGAACAGGCTATGAAGAGTATTAAGAAGTACGGCGGTATTTGTGAGGCTGCTATCAGCTACACTATCAGCCCCGTTCACAATGAAGAATACTTTGTAAACCTTTCCAAAAAATTGGTTGAAATGGGTGCAGATACCATTTGTATTAAGGATATGGCTAACCTGCTTTTGCCCGTTGACGCTTACAACCTTGTTAAAAAGCTTAAAGAAGCAGTTAATGTTCCCATTCATCTTCACACCCATAACACCACCGGTACCGGTGATATGACCAACCTTATGGCTACTTGGGCAGGCGTTGATATTGTTGACTGCGCCCTTTCCCCACTGGGTAACGGTACTTCTCAGCCCGCTACCGAGGCTTTGGTTGCTACCTTAAAGGGTACCGAACGCGATACAGGTCTTGACCTTGAAAAATTAAGCGAGGCTGCAGTTCACTTCCGCAAAATTGCTGCCAAGCTTAAAGAACAGGGCGACCTTGACCCCAAGGTGCTTAATGTTGACACCAATACTCTGCTTTATCAGGTACCCGGCGGTATGCTTTCCAACCTTATCAGCCAGTTAAAGCAAGCCAACGCAGAGGACAAGTATTACGATGTACTTGAAGAAATCCCCCGTGTTCGTGCCGATTTTGGTTATCCCCCACTTGTTACTCCTACAAGCCAGATTGTTGGTACTCAGGCTGTGCTTAATGTTCTTTCAGGCGAACGCTACAAAATGGTTACCAAGGAATCCAAAGGTCTGCTCCGCGGTGAGTACGGTCAGGTTCCCGGTGAGGTTAATGAGGAGGTTCGCAAAAAGGCTATTGGCGACGCAGAGGTTATTACCTGCCGTCCTGCCGACCTTATTGAGCCCGAGATGGATAAGTACCGCGAGGAGGCAAAGGAGCTTGCCCGCAGTGAGGAAGATGTACTAAGCTATGCACTCTTCCCTCAGGTTGCCGCAAAGTTCTTAGCTGAGCGCAATAAAAAGCTTGACCATCCCGACGGTGACCCCGATGAGGTAAAAACAATTATTGTTCAGGACCTTTCGGAGTAATTATAAGAGTTGAAAAATTTATCCGCTTACCTTTGAGGTAGGCGGATTTTTTTGTGTAATAAACATTATTCCCCTTGAATTTTCAGTTGAAAAATGATATAATATTTTGCGTGCCCATAGCACAGAATATTTCCGCCCGTAGCGAAGCTGGATATCGCAGCAGATTCCGATTCTGAAGGCCGGGGGTTCGAATCCCTTCGGGCGGGCCAGAAAATAAGACAGTCTTCGGACTGTCTTATTTTTATCCAATCCGAAGGATTGGTATGTAATCGCCACAAGGCGTATGTAATCACGCTTTAGCGTGTATGGTATCACCATAGGTGTATGTTTTCGGATTGATTACATACCTTTCTTCGAAAGGAAAACATCCACACCTGCGGTGTGATTACATTCCGTCTTTGACGGATTACATACAAGGCTGCGCCTTGATTTGCAAACGTTTTTCTGCTATAATATTATCGAGGTGAGAGTATGAAAAATAATCCATTGCTTAAAAAAGCTGAACAGTTGGCAAATGATATTGAAACTCTTTGCAAAACTTTAGAACATAAAGGCAATTCAAATATCGTTTTTCAAATTCGTAAATCTTCATCAAGTGTATTTGCTAATATTACCGAAGCTCAATATCCGCAAAGTTTACCTGATATGCTTTCCAAATTCAAAATTGCTCGTAAGGAATGTGTCGAAACAGAAAGTTGGTTAAAACTCTTATATTCTAATAATTCTATTGATGAAGAAACTTTCAAAAAGCATAGAAATCTATGTGGTAGAATACAGAAAATGTTGACATCTTCTTGTATTACAATTGAAAAGAAAATAGAGCCAAAATAGTTGTTGTTATATTGACATTTCACTTATTTAATGTTAAAATATAACTAATCTAAAATGAAGGTGAGGTGGACAAAATGAAAAGAAAAGTATTGATAAAATCAAAAGTCGTTTTGTCCGCTGTTAAATAAAAAGTTGCTTCTTGGATGTAAATGCTCTTGGTTTTATCAAGAGCATTTATTATTTAAGTGAGGTAACGAAATGAAAGAAATTATCAGAATCCAAATTAGCAAATTTTTAAGTAATGAGTTAGTTGAACAAATAGCTCAAAAACAATGGCACACCACAAACCCAGCATTTGTAAATCGTTCGAGACAGTATGTTTTTGATGAGATTACTGACGGAAATGATTGTTTTGGCGTAGTTGCTTTAGCGGCAGAAAATAAAGTTATCGGAAGATTACATTGTGTTCGAAACAAAGATAATATTAAGAAGTGGTATTATGGTGATCTATTCGTAATTCCTGAATATAGAAGAATGGGAATTGCTACACAAATGATAGAAAAAGCCAAAAATCACTTGTCCGAAATAGGCGCACAAAGTTTATGCTGTTACGTAGAGCCAGATAATGTTGCAAGTAGGCAGTTGCAAATATCTGTTGGTTTTACAGAGAGACCTTTTTGCTCGTTTAATGATTTTATAAACGATGGAGAAATAATGTATGAGTTGCAAATAGTTAATAATTTTTGCATTATTCCTGCTACTGTCGATGAAGCATATTTTGTAAGAATATTATTTGTACAAAATAAAGAAAAACTAAATGTTGGCAATATTGACATGAATGAGTGGAAAGAAATATTAACTGAAGAAAGCAAAGACACAAAACATTTTCTAATATGCAAAGGTGCTATTCCTATTGCATACATAAGAATTGAAAAAGCAGAAGAAACAGATAATACGAAAATATCAATGTTTTTTGTTGCAGATGGTTTCGATTATGAAGAAATTTATAATTATGGTAACGATTTTGCAAACAATTATGTTTGGTAATATATAATTCGGTGTGCCTACGGCACGAATTATAAAATCTGTAGGGGTTCGAACACATAGGTCAAAAATTCAAAAGGGTTCGAATTTGTGCGACCTTTACAAAAAATCCAAGTCTTCGGACTTGGATTTTTTTATCCATTGCGAAAGCAATGGCATATCATCAACGATAGCGTTGCTATCGTTGTATCTCATCAGTCCGTAAGGACTGTATATCATCACGCAAAGCGTGTATTAAAAAACTTTCGCAATGATGATATACAAAACTTCGTTTTGATGATATGCAATTCCTTGCGGAATTGATGATATACAATGCTTCGCATTGATTTGTTTGTGAATTTATGCTCCCATTTATTTTGCTATCAATATGCAACCGCTTTTTATTTGGAAAAATAGTAGGTGTTATGACCAAGGAAGGGTTATTTATAAAAAATCAATTTATATTGTGGAAGGATATTGAGAAAATTACCTATACACCGGAAATAAGCTCAAAATTCAGAGCAAGATACACCTATGCAACTGTATTTGTTAAATCGCAAGATAAAACAAATTATTCGTTTGATGTATTGCACTTTCCCGCCTATGCACTTAGAAGAATTAAAAAATATAATCCTGATATAGATATTAAGTTTTCTAAAGAAGGAAAAGGGCTTATTTTATTTTTTATAATAGAGATTATAATTATTTCTGTAATAATTCCGCTAATAAAATAAAAACAAAAACCTGCAAATGTAACGCATTTATAAGCATTACTTTTGCAGGTTTAATAATATTCTCTATTTATTATAACGGTTTTCTTTGCTATGACTGCAAGGTTTTCATTTGATAAAACTCACCTTTAAGTGCCATAAGCTCATCAAAGGTACCATACTCAGTACAGTGACCGTTACGCATAACTGCAATTCTATCTGCATTGCGAATAGTTGAAAGTCTGTGGGCTACTATAAAGGTTGTGCGCTCGCGGGTAAGGTTTTCAATTGCATCCTGAATTTCCTTTTCACTTACGCTATCCAGCGCACTGGTAGCCTCATCTAAAATAATCACCTTGGGATTACGGATAATTGCGCGAGCAATGGAAATCCTTTGCCTCTGACCGCCCGAAAGCTTGCCTCCGTGCTCACCTACTACTGTGTCAAGTCCCTGTGGAAGCGATTCAATAAACGAAGTAAGATTTGCGGCTTTTACGGCATCGTCCAACTGTTTTTTGCTTACTGATGGCAAGCCGTAGGTTATGTTATCCCTTATGGTGCCTGAAAAAAGCACGCTTGTTTGCGGCACAACGGCTATGTGACGGCGATAGCTTCGTAAATCTATATCCGATATTTTATTTCCGTCAATAAAAATATCACCCGATGTTGCTTTATTAAAACCAATAACCATATTAAGTACGGTGGATTTACCCGCACCCGACTCACCTACAAGAGCTATTGTCTGACCCTTTTCAACCTTAAGACTGAAATCATTAAGAATCTTCTTTTCGGGAGTATATGAGAAACAGACATTTTTAAATTCAAATTCGCCCTCAAGCGTTTTAAGCTTCTTTTTGCCTGCATTATCTTCAACATCATTAGCACTTAAAATTTCGCCAATAGATACAAGTGATTCTGTACCCTTTGAAATTGTGGGAAGAAGACCTACAAGACCCGAAATACGGTTTACTATATTGCCAAAATATGTTTGATAAAGTGCAACCTCACCTACCGAAATATCGCCCCTATACGCCATATAGGCGGTAACACCAAGGCAGAGAATCTGAAACATTTGAAATATTACCCAACTGCTTGCGCCAAATACCTGCTGAATAATATCCAGTCTATATCCTTTTTCGGCAACCATATTAAGCTGGTTCGTGAATTTTTTAATTTCATTTTCCTCTAATGCGTGGGCTCGGGTAACGGGGATAAGCTCCACCATATCTAAAACATCTGCCGAGGTTTGCTCAATACCTTGACGAAAATCGCTATTACTTTTACTCATTTTCTTACGAAAAGCCACTATAATAAGGGATGCAACAGGGGTACAGAGCAAAAAGAATATAAACACAACCCAGTTGGTTACAAGAATTACGCCAAGAGAAATTGCAAGATTTGTAACTATACCAAATACATTTGTAAACACCTGACTTGATAAAGCTTCAATAGCTTCTACATCTCGCATTACCTTGGACTGAATTCTACCCGACTGCATTTCCTTATGGAATGAGATTGAAAGCTGCTGAAGCTTACGAATCATAGCGCCGCGGAGACCTGCCTCCACACTGCGCCTTGCTATGGCAAAAAGCTTGGTATGTATATAATGTGTAGGTAGATTTAAGGCAACCAAAAGGGCAAGCCCCAAAAGCGCAAATACCATTTTGGATACATTTCCATCCTGCTGTACCGTTACAAGATTAATAACATAGGATGTAACTATGGGAATTACCCAACCGGGACTTTCTTTAATTAAAAAGAAAACGGCCGAAAAGAGCAACCTCACATAATGCCCGTTATACAGCTTTAGCAATAAAGAAATTGATTTTTTATTGCCATCTGCATAATAGGAAATGAAGTTCCTTTCCTGCCGTAGTAATTCACTATCATCAAAATGCAAATGTGTTTTAGTGACTCGTTTACTTTGCTTACTCATAAAAGACCCCTCCTGAACAGCTACCTGTTTTAAGGTTAATTTTATGTAGTGGTTTGTGTTTTCGAGAATAATATAACCGCTTATGATTAAAAAGTCAACCCCAAAAGCGGTTTAATTTTTAATTTTTTTATAGAGGATTTTTTGACCCATAAAAACTTTACTAAAAAATTCTTAAAAATAAATATTCAATGTATAAAATGGTTTCTCTTGCAAGAAACGGATACTTGGTTTGATTGGTTTTATACATTGTTGTGGGGGTTGGTGAGGGATATGCTGTTAAGCCGTAATCCTCTGCCATAAGCATAGCCCTTTTCATATGGATGGGGTCACTTACTACTATTGCAGTTTTAAAATTATTATCTTCCATTATTTTTTTAGAAAACAAAATATTTTCTTCGGTAACGGTTGATTTTTCTTCCAAAAGAATTACATTTTTAGGTACACCCTTTGAAAAAGCATACTCCATAGCAATGAATGCATCAGAATAGATATTGCCCTCTCCTACTCCACCTGTAAGAATAATATTCTTTACATAGCCCTCATTATAAAGGGTGATTGCGTGGTTTATTCTTTCACGGTAGACGGGAGAAACCGTATTATAATCCAATGCCGCACCAAGAACGATTGCCACATCAGCTACCTGCTTTTCATCCTTTTCACCGTAACTGAGTATGCTTACAGCGGTAGCAATTAAACCTATTAAAATAGATAAAATTATAGCGATAATTGATATAATTATTATTGATTTTCTTTTTAACATCATCTCACCGCCGGTTTATTTTTGTGTTTTTTTATGTGCAAATGCAACGGCTCCGCAAGATACCATACATATACATATAATAGGTGAAAAACCGCTTTTAACATTCATTATAAAACTAACTCCCGAAAACAAAGCATAAAATACAAAACATATTAAGAAAAAGTATTTGATAAATGTTTTGTATTTAGCAGACGGAAGACTGCTTTTAAATATAATAAAAAGTATTAAGAAAACGCCCCAAAAAGCAAGTAATGAAACAATAGGAGTTATTAGCAGCATATTTATTTTATTTTCTGCCACACCAAATATTAAATATAAAATATACATAATACCTGCTGATACAATTGGTATAATAACAGAAAGCTTTTTATTTAACATAGTTAGTCACCATTTTTTCGATTGCTTCGGTTGCTAATTTCAGTTCGTTATATAAATCCCTTTTGCGTTCAACCTTTTCAATATCACGCATACAAGCCTTCATACTTTTAAGGCGGTTATTCACAAAGGTAATTGCGGCGGCATTGGGATTTTCCAGAAGCTTACCTATGTATTTATACTCTTTCCCTACTTTGGGTATGTTACCCGAAAAAGCCACCTTCATTACGGTATAAAATCGACCTTGGGATTCTACGCCTAATTCTGACTTAATTTCAAAGCCTTCACATAAAAGATATTCACGAAGTCTGTCATCACAGGACATTGGTTGCAGAATAAGGGTAATATCGGGATTTTTTACCCAAGGAGAATCTGTTAAAATATCGGCAATTGTTTCGCCACCCATACCCAGTATGGTAACTGCATCTACCTCATTTGGCTCAAGTCCCAAAAGACCGTTAGCAAGGCGAAGCTCGATTTTATCTGCTAAACCATATTTTGTAATATTAGCTTTTGCAACCGACAAAGGTCCCTCCGCAATATCGCAAGCAATTACCCTTTCGGCAAGCCCCTCTTTAATTAAATATATAGGCAAAAAAGCGTGGTCGGTACCAATATCCGCCACGCTTTTAACCTGCCCTAACATTTCGGCGGCTAAAGTAAGCCGTTTGTTAAGAATTGGCATTATTATTTTCCTGCAAAATGTGCGTTAAGCTTTTCAACAAGCTCATCAGCATCGGTTCCGTGAACTGCACAAGCCTGAGCAATGCTTTCACCGCGGGAAGCAGGACAGCCAAGGCAGTGCATACCAATTTCAAAGAAATACTCTGCGGTATCACGGTCATAATCAAGAATATCGCCAATTATTGAATCTTTTGTTACTTCCATTTTAATTCTCCTATTTAATAATACTTTCGCCGTTCATTTCGGCAGGCTGGCTAAGACCTAAAATCTTGAGCATAGAGGGTGCGATGTCTGCAAGACGACCACCTTCACGAAGCTCACAAGGATAGCCTACAACACAGAAGGGAACGGGGTTAGTGGTATGAGGAGTAAAGGGCTCGCCCTTTTCATCATACATATAGTCGGCATTACCGTGGTCGGCAGTAATAATAACCGCGCCGCCAATTTCGGTAGCCGCTTTAACAACCTTGCCTACACAGGTATCAACAGCCTCAACCGCCTTTACTGCGGCATCAAAAACACCTGTATGACCAACCATATCACAGTTTGCAAAGTTTAATATAACGGCATCATACTTGCCGGATGAAATCTGCTCACATACTGCATCACATACGGGATGTGCGCTCATTTCGGGCTGCAAATCAAAGGTGGGAACATCGGGGGATTGAATAAGAATTCTATCCTCACCCTCAAAGGTTTTTTCCTCACCACCGTTAAAGAAAAATGTTACATGGGCATACTTTTGAGTTTCGGCAATGCGAAGCTGGGTCATATTATTTGCGGCAAGATACTCACCGAGGGTCATTTTAAGCTCCTCGGGAGGGAAAGCAACGGTAACATTTGGCATGGTTTCATCATACTGAGTCATACAAACATAATTTAAGGGGAAGAAACCGTTCTTGCGCTCAAAACCGTCAAAAGCCTCATCCACAAAGGCGCGGGTGAACTGTCTTGCGCGGTCGGGACGGAAGTTGAAGGATATAACGCTATCGTTAGCCTTAATCATACCTTCCTTATCCACAACGGTGGGAACGATAAACTCATCGGTAACATCCTTTGCATAGGATTCTTCCATAGCCTTAACAGGGTCAGAAGCCTGAATACCCTCGCCGTAAACCATTGCGGCATAAGCCTTTTCAACGCGGTCCCAAGCGAAGTCACGGTCCATTGCATAGTAACGACCCATAACAGATGCGATTTTACCAACACCGAGCTCGGACATTTTTGCCTGCAAATCCTTAATAAAGCCAACACCAGAGGTAGTGGAAACATCGCGACCATCCATAAGGCAATGAACATAAACCTTAGTAAGACCGTTTTTCTTTGCAAGCTCTAAGATGCCGTAAAGATGCTCAATATGGCTATGAACGCCGCCATCAGAAAGAAGACCAATGCAATGAAGTGCAGAATCGTTTTTCTTGCAGTTTTCTACTGCGGCTTTAAGGCAATCAATGTTAAAGAAATCGCCATCCTCAATAGATTTAGAAATCTTAACAAGCATCTGATACACAACGCGACCTGCGCCAATGTTGGTATGACCTACCTCACTGTTACCCATTTGTCCGTCGGGCAGACCAACATCAAGACCCGAGGCGCCAATGGTAGTGAAGGGATTTTCTTTAAAAAGTTTGGTAAGGTTAGGGGTATTTGCAGAAAGAATAGCATTACCTTCTTTACTTTCGCGAATACCAAAACCATCCATAATGCATAAAACAACGGGTTTTTTCATTGATAGTTTTCCTTTCAATAAAGCCGATTATTTGCTGGCAGCCTTAACAATTACAGAGAAATCCTCTGCTTTAAGGGATGCGCCACCGATAAGACCACCGTCAACATTTACCTTAGCAACAAGCTCATCTGCATTCTTTGCATTCATAGAACCGCCATACTGAATGGTAACGGTTTCAGCAACATCAGCGCCGTAAGCTTCGGCAATAGCGGCACGAACAAAGCCGTTGCCCTCATCTGCCTGGTCAGCAGTAGCAGTAACACCTGTACCGATAGCCCAAACAGGCTCATAAGCGATAATAACATTTTTAAGCTGCTCCTCAGTTACATTGGTAAGAGCCATTTTGGTCTGATATTTTAAAAGGGTTTCGGTGTAGCCAAGCTCTCTCTGCTCTAAGGTTTCGCCTACGCAAACAATAGCCTTAAGACCTGCGTTTAATGCAGCAAGGGTACGGAGGTTTACGGTCTGATCGGTTTCACCAAAGTACTGTCTTCTCTCGCTATGACCGATGACAACATACTCAACACCTGCGGCGGTAAGCATCTCGGCAGAGATTTCGCCTGTATAAGCACCGGAAGCCTTGAAGTGAACATTCTCAGCACCGATTTTAATATTAGAGCCTTTTGCAGCCTCGACAGCTGCGGCAATGTCAATAAAGGGTACGCAGAGAACTACATCACAATCTGCACCTGCAACGAGGGGCTTCATTTCGTTAATAAGAGCGGTAGTTTCAGCGGGGGTTTTATTCATTTTCCAGTTACCTGCAATAACTGCAGAACGCTTTGCTTTATTCATTATGTTTTCCTCCAAAATAATAAAAATTCATTTATTTTATAATATGCCTTTAGCCGTCGCAAAAAACGACGGCTAAAGTAGAATACTTTTTTAAATTATTTATCGTTGAGAGCGGCAATACCGGGAAGCTCTTTACCCTCTAAGAATTCAAGAGAAGCGCCGCCACCGGTAGAAATGTGGCTCATTTTATCTGCAAAACCAAGCTTGGTAACTGCTGCAACAGAGTCACCGCCACCGATAACAGAAATAGCACCGGAGTTAGCAACTGCAGTAGCAACTGCAATGGTACCGCTTGCAAAGTTTTCCCACTCGGAAACGCCCATAGGTCCGTTCCAGATAACGGTGCCTGCATCTACCAAAGCATCTGCAAAGAGCTTTTCGGTCTTAGGACCGATGTCAAGACCCATCCAGCCATCGGGAATATTATCAGAATCAACAAGCATATGCTCGGTATTCTCATCATACTCTTTACCTACTCTGTTATCAACAGGAATAAGGAACTTAACGCCCTTAGCCTCAGCCTTAGCCATCATTTCTTTTGCGGTTTCAACATTTTCCTCGTCTAAAAGAGATGTACCAATGCTATAGCCTAAGCACTTCATAAAGGTGTAAGCCATACCGCCACCGATGATAAGGGTATCAACCTTGTCAATAAGGTTGGTGATAACACCGATTTTATCTGCAACCTTTGCGCCACCAAGGATAGCAACCAAAGGACGCTTGGGAGCCTCTAAAGCGCCGCCGATAAACTCGATTTCTTTATTGATGAGGTAACCGCCAACTGCGGGGATATAATCTGCAACACCTGTGGTAGAAGAATGTGCGCGGTGAGCAGAACCGAATGCATCGTTTACAAAGATATCTGCAAGGTCTGCAAACTTCTTAGAAAGCTCGGGATCGTTTTTGGTTTCGCCCTTTTCGTAACGAACATTCTCTAAAAGAAGAACCTCGCCCTCTTTAAGCTCTGCTGCTAATTTGTTAGCGCACTCGCCAACAACATCACAAGCCATTTTAACTTCTAAACCTAAAAGCTCAGAAAGACGAGCTGCAACGGGCTTTAAGGAAAACTCGGGAACAACTTCACCCTTGGGTCTGCCAAGATGTGAGCAAAGAATAACCTTTGCGCCGTTGTCAAGTAAATACTTAATGGTGGGAAGAGAGGCTACAATTCTTTTATCGTTAGTGATAACGCCCTCTTTAAGCGGAACATTGAAATCGCAACGAACAAGAACTCTCTTGCCCTTAACTTCAATATCCTCAATGGTTTTTTTGTTAAGTGCTGCCATTTAAAAAACATCCTTTCAAGATAGAATTAGTTTGTTAAAACTTCTACAAAGATTATTTTACCAAAAACCATTTCAAATTGCAATAGAATTATTGCCAAATATATGGTTTTGATGCATATTTTTTGTGGGATATATGACGATTTTTTACCCTTTAATTTCCTCTGGTCTTATTTCCCCTGTATTCCAATCGTAACGGTGGAGCTCGCCGTAATTCTGAAGCTCGGGGAATCCCCACTGACGGAGAACCTCATAAGCGGCTAGAGCCACTGTATTGGAAAGGTTAAGGCTTCTTGCATCCCCTATCATTGGAACGCGCACTGCCCTGTCGGGATATTTTAAAAGCAGTTCTTCGGGCAGACCCTTTGTTTCCTTGCCAAAAAAGATATATGCATTATCAGGATAGTTTACATCTGAATAGACGGTGCGACCCTTTGTGGTGAAAAAGTAAAATTCTCCGCCACTATTCTTTTCAAAAAAATCGTCAAGATTTTTATAGTAGGTTATATCCAGCAGGTGCCAATAATCAAGACCCGCGCGTTTTAGCAGTTTATCATCCGGTTTAAAGCCCATAGGCTCCACTATATGAAGTCTGGCGCCCGTTGCGGCGCAGGTACGGGCGATGTTGCCTGTATTCTGCGGGATTTCCGGCTCTACCAGAACAATGTTTAAAATGCTCAAAAATTACACCCTGCTTTCAATAAGTGTTGCGCTGCCACTGAATGTGATTTTACCGCTGTTTGCAGGAATAAATGCACAATCACCCTTAACCAAAGTAACACCGTCAAAGGTAACCTCGCCATCAAGACAAAGAAGTGAGGTAAAGGATGAGGAATCCACCTCAATTTGCTTTTCATCATCTGTGCTAAAAAGGCGAACCTTAAAGTATTCACACTCTGCTAAAGTACCTTTGGGCAAATCGGTTTGAACGGGCGGCGGTGTAAGTGAGGTAACCTCTACCGCTTTATCAATATGTAAGGGACGCGGCTTACCATCTGCTCCAAGCCTGCCGTAATCCGAAACGCGATAGGTGGTGTTGGAATTTTGCTGAATTTCTGCAATTAAAATTCCGCTTCCAATTGCGTGAATTGTGCCTGAGGGAATGAAGAAAACATCACCCTTTTTAACGGGAACCTTATTAAGCACATCGGTAATAGTGTTATCAGCGATTTTTGCACGAAATTCGTCCTTAGTGATCTCTTCCTTAAAACCGTAATAAAGGGTTGCGCCCTCCTCACAGTCTACAATGTACCACATTTCGGTTTTGCCGTATTCACCCTCAACCCTTAAAGCATATTCATCATTGGGATGCACCTGAACAGAGAGATCATCCTTAGCATCAATAAGCTTTATAAGAATAGGAAAATAACTGAACTTTTTACCGTTTTCGCCAAGGCAATCCTTACCAAACAGCTCCACTGCCTCGGTAAGGGTTTTGCCTGCAAGCTCACCGTTCAAAACAATTCCCGCGCCATCTTTATGAGTAGAAAGCACCCAAGCTTCGGCAACCTTTTCTAAATCGCTTTCCATTTTATATTCGGTTTTAAGGCGTGTGCCGCCCCATAAATAATCCTTTAAAGCAGGTTTTAATTTTAAGGTGTACATATTAGTTTTCTCCTTCATTGCTTTCTAAATATCTGCCCGCCTGAGTTGTGAAAAGCTTATGGTAAACACCGCAGTTTTGCATAAGCTCACTATGTGATCCACACTCGACAAGCTCGCCATTATCCAAAACAAATATAACATCTGCCGTTGTTGCACTGGAAAGACGGTGAGATACAAAAATTGTTGTTTTATCCTTGCGGAGAGTATCAAACTGGTCGTAAATCTCTTGCTCGGCAATAGCATCAAGTGATGCGGTAGGCTCATCCAAAATAAGAATATCGGAGTCACTGTAAAACGCCCTTGCAACCGACAGCTTTTGCCACTGACCTACAGAAAGCTCAATACCATCATCCTCAAAATAGCGCATAAGAGGTGTATCGTACTCTTTAGGCAGACGAGAAATAAACTCGGTTGCATTGCTTTGCTCGGCTGCCTGCTTTATACGGTCCATATCAAGCTTATCATCCACCTCACCAAAAGCGATATTTTCTGATACGGTAACTGCATATTTTCCAAAATCCTGGAAAATTATTCCGTAGATTTTATAAAGCTCCTCAGGATCATATTCCTTTAAGTTTTTGCCGTCTAAAAGAATCTCACCCTCGGTTGGGTCGTAAAGGCGGGTTATAAGCTTAATAAGTGTTGTTTTGCCCGCTCCGTTAACACCAACAAGTGCAACAGTATCCCCCGCTTTTATAGTTACATTTAAATCCTTAATAACATATCTTTTAGTACCGGGATACCTGAAGGAAACATGTTTAAATTCAAGTTCGTGTGGAATATGCCTTTTAATTTCCTGCTTTTTCTCGGTTACTGTTAAAATAGTGGGCTTTTCTTCCATAAAAACCATAAGATTATCTATAAAAAGAGTTCCTTCATATATGGTTGAAGTAGATGAAATTAGCGAATTAAGTCCGTTGGTAATTTGGTTCAGCGCACCTGTATAAAGGGAGTAATTACCAACCTTAAGTTTACCCAACCACACCTGCCATGCAACAAAAAGAAACAGTACACAGTGAGCAAATGCAGAAAGCAGAGAAACTAACATATTCCAGAAGCCTTCTTTAAGATATATTTTTTTAAGACCCTTGAAATATTTTTTAAAGGTTTGTGCATATCTTTTTACAAACAGATCAGAAAGCCCAAAAATGCGAATTTCCTTAACCAGATCTTTATTCGTCATAAGACCTGAATAGTAATTAAGCTGACGACGATCTTTAGAGCGCATACGAATATATTCAAAAGCTTTTTTACGGTAAACATATGCAACCACACCCGCAGGCAAAGATAAAAGAACTATAAAAGGTGGTGCCCAAGGACTAACGGTAAAAAGTATTGCTATAAAGGAAAGCATACTTATAAAAATACTTACCGAATGAAAGGTTGCATTTATAATCTGCACAGGACGCATTGAAGCTTCACGCTGAGCATTCTCCAGCCGCTCATAAAACTCAGGCTTATCAAAGCTTTGCAGATCAACCTCTTTTGCTTTTTGCATCATCATAGTTTTAACATGATTTGCAACCAGCTCACCCGAAACACGAACCACAAGTGAGTTTAGATGATTGAAAAAGCTTGTAGATATAATGCATATAAATTGCAAAATAAGCATTGAAAGTATTTTCATAAATTCAATTGGCGCACCTTTTGTTGCAGCAACATAGGCATCAGCCAGAATATTAAGAAGCTCCGATGCTACCCAAGCGGTAATAACGGGTAAAAAACCTGTAAACAAGGCTATTGCCGTTAGTGTAATAAGTATCCACGGCGCAGTATTCCAAACAAGACTGAATATGTAAAAAAGTCGCTTAAAAAACTTGGAAACTACCCTTACTAAATATCCCGGAATTTCTTTTATATTTTTTGGCAATGGCTCTTTTAGTTTACTATTATCCATTCCCCTACGGGGAGGCATACCCGGTCCCATAAAATCACCTCTTAAAATACATTTTTAAACATACAAAAATATTATACAACAAAGCCGTAATTTTTACAATGGTTTGACTGCAAAAATTACGGCTTTTTTGAAAATTTTATATTAAATTTGATTATTCTGTAAGAAATTTTATGGCTGCGGTATATTTTTCTACGCGCTTTAAATCCTTTTCGGTAACCTTATCCAAGCGTGTGGTGTCACTATTGTGCCTTAAATCGGCTAGCTTTACGGCTTTTGCAATGGGATTGGTTTTAATCCTTGCAACATAATCCATATATTCCGTATCAGCATCGTGGGTCATAAGCGCAATAGCATCGGTGACATTTTGGGGAAATCCCATTGCTTTTAAATCATCAATAGTATAATCTGTATCCTCCACAAGGTCGTGCAAAAGAGCAACAACCACAGTTTCCTCAGTTTCCATCTGCTCAGCTAAATGAAAGGGATGAAAAACATAAGGCATACCGCTTTTATCAAGCTGATTTTTATGTGCCTCAAAACATAGGCTGAGTGCTTTTTTGGTTAAATTTGTATAAATCATATTTATCTCCTTTTAATGATAAAAATCATATATTCTTTCACAGACCTTTATGGGGAATCCTGTAGCCGCTTTAATTTCTTCTGCCGTTGCCGCCTTTATTGCCGCAATGCTTTTGAACTTTTTAAGAAGGGTTTTGATTCTGGCATCCCCCATTCCCTCAATTAAGGAAAGCTCAGCAGAAAGACCTTTTTTGCGACTGCTGTTTCTATGGTAGGTTATGGCAAAGCGATGGGTTTCCTCCTGAATGGTTGCGATCAGGGTGTAAGCACGATGGTTAGCGCGGATGGAAATATCCCCTCCCCCAGCAGTTATTGCGCGGGTGCGGTGCTTGGAGTCCTTAACCATACCAAAAAGCGGAACATTTATACCGTGTTTTTGCATTATGGGTAAAACGGCACTCATCTGACCCTGACCGCCATCAAGAAGAATCAGGTCGGGTAATCTGCCAAAGCCGCTTTTTTCACCATTCTCCAATGCGGTTTTATACTCTGTAAATCTTCGGTCAAGCACCTCAGCCATAGAGCGGTAGTCATCCTGACCTTCAAAGGATTTAATGCGGAACCTTTTGTATGCAGCTTTTAAGGGTCTGCCATTTTCAAAAACGGTCATACCCGCTACATTTTCACTTCCCATTGTGTGGGAAATATCATAAGCCTCAATATAAACAGGTGGCGCTGGTAAAGATAAAAGTCTTGCCAGCTCATCCAAAGCCGCCGTTTCGGGGGTGCCGCGTTGCTCTAATTTAGCAAGATGCTCTGCCGCATTAAAGGCGCACATTTTTATAAGGCTAAGCTGCTCACCCTTTTGTGGAATTACTATATTAACACTGTGTTCTGATTTATTGGTTAACCAGCCCTCAAGCAATTCAATATCTGTAACCTCACCATCTAAGGTGATGCGCTTGGGGATTTCGGTAACCGAGCTATAATAACGCTCTAAAAACTCGGTTCTGTCTGAAACAAGCTCATCGGGATTATTGATAACAAAAAAGTTCATATCGGTAAGATGCCCCGCACGGAAGCACATAACCGCAAAGCAGAGGGTGTTTTCGGTGCGCGCAGTGGCAATAACATCCTGCTCCTTATAAGATGAAGTTATAACCTTTTGCCGCTCCGAAGCGCGGGTTAACGCCTTTATTCGGTCGCGGAGCTTTGCGGCAAGCTCAAATTCAAGATTTTCCGCCGCTTGCTCCATTTGTTTTTGAAGATTCGCCGCCGTTTCGGCACTGCCACCCTTTATAAATTCAACTGCAGAATGAACCGATTCAATATAATCCGACTGCTTGATTTTTCCGCTACAGGGTGCCGAGCAAAGTCCCAAATGATAATTCAGGCAAGGACGGGATTTGCCTATATCACGCGGGAACTGCTTGGAGCAACGGGGAAGCTTGAATATTTTCTGTGCCTCATCAACAGTCTGCTTTAATATCCAGCCTGAATTATAAGGTCCCAAATATTCTGCCTTATCATTAAGCTTTTGCTTGACCTCACTTATCAGAGGCCAATCACCGCTTGTGATTTTTATATAATGATAGCCCTTATCATCCTTTAAAAGAATATTGTATTTAGGGCTATGCTGTTTTATAAGCGAGCATTCCAAAAGCAGAGCTTCCAGCTCGGTATCACAGATTATATAGTCAAAATCACAAACCTGCTCCACCATTTTTTTAACCTTAAGGGTGTGCTGTTTATCACTGCCAAAATATGAACTGACCCTGTTTTTGAGCTTTTTTGCCTTGCCGATGTATATAATTTGCCCCGACTTATTTTTCATAATATAAACACCCGGTTCAAGCGGCAGGGACATTGATTTTTTTCTAAGCTCTTTAAGCTTTGGATTCACAAACACACCTCCTTAAGGAACAATTATATTTTTATTATACACTTTTTAAAAATAATTTTCAATAAAATCAAACCCTTTAATTTGAAATATAAAAATCGCCCATATAATGAGCGATTTTTAACTTATATTATTACAAAATCTTCTGCTTTTACTGTGAAATCATTTGACACAAAGTCTGAAGTATTATAGTTAACCACCGTAAATCTACCGTTTTCATAGGTAGTTTTGAAAACACCGTCTGCCAATTTTTCGTGATTTGCCATTGCGGTATAGCGAATAGGTTCTAAAGAACTGTAAAGTTCCTCTGCCGCTTTTATAACCCCAGCCGCTTCTTTTAAATCATCATCGGTATCACACACGGGATTTTCCTTGCCCAAAAACTCAAAACCTCCACGCTTTTTATCCATAAATTTCTTATAAACGTAAATGGCGGGTCTGCCACCGTATTCCACAAGTTTTAAAAGTTTTTTTCTTTCACCCATAGTGCAGTTCATTATATCACCCGAAGGGCAATAAAGAATTACTCCATGGTAAACAAGGGGGTAAAGGGGAATTTTAACGTTTATAAAGGGATCATTAGCAGGAGTGTCCTCTAAAAGATTAGAGCAGGTATAAAGGGCGTAATCCAGCACACCTATAAGATAATCATACCCACCCTCAGAAGATACTCCTCCAAAAAGATTTTTTGCCTCAAGGAGGGTTTTGAAAAAATATTCTCCCCCTTGTTTTTTGGTTATGGGATGTTCGCCTGAAAAACAATCCCTTGGCGGTACAGTACCTAAAACATCAATATAATGCATACCGTTAAAACCAAGTTTACGAGTTTTTTCAAGGTTTTCTCTACAAGTTTTATATCCGCGCTCAGGGCAAATAATATAAGCCTTTCCGCCCGACCAGGGAAAATGCCCCCTGCAAATCTCACCGTCTTCTTTAACAATAGAATCATTAATATTAAAGTTTTTTGCAATACTGTAGGAATCACTTGAATTTGTATGGGCGTTTATGGTATAACCCGCATTTTCAGCCTTTTTAATGGCTTTTATAAGTTCCACCTCACCACCTAAAGCCTCCTCAACCGGAAAAGCCTCGGGCCATCTGCCATCGTGACCCTTTCGATTCCAACCAACAAGGCATATATCTGCATTTTTTACGCCTGATGCCTTCATTTCATCAACAAGATCCAAAACACGATTAAATTTCATTGCTACCTTCATTTCAGGCTCATTTTCAATGGTCTGATCAAGAATTTCAGAAGGAGCAGGTTTCCACCCCATACGTATTCGTATATTTACCGAATCGGCAATGCCTTTAAGGGATGGACGTTCAGCTATTTTTTCCTTAAGGGTTTTAAATGCGCCACGCTTGTATTGGTATTCTCTATACTGCTTAGCCATACCAACGTAGTTAGCATTTTCACCTTTAAGTTCAAAATATTCAATAACAATATCTTCATAGGCGCCATAACCCGTAAGATTAAATCGAGGAAAGGCATAATATTTATTATTTTGACGCCTGATTATAATTTTATATTCCCACGCCATAGAACTTACAACGGCAAGAAGGGCGCTATCACCATTTTTAAAGCCAAAAATAGGCATAGAATAAAGGGTGTATTCACGTTCTAAGTCCTCACCGCACTTAAATTCGCAAAGGAAATCAGAATACTGAAACGGCATAACAAAATAGCCGTTATCACCTGGGATTCCAATCACGTTATTTGGTGAAATATCTATATAATCGGCATTTTGGGGGACTTTTTCGGCAGGAATTTTTAATATAAATCCATTAGAAGTTTTTTGAATTTCGGGTGTTATATTTATTTGAGTTTTATTCTTTAAATTTAGTTCTGCAACAAACGAAAAATCCATAATTTCACTTCCTTTAAGCTTATTTTACAACATTTTTGATTTTTGTAAATACACAAAACGAAAATAAAATATAATAAAACAAAGATGATTAACCAAATTTTTTCAAAAAACAAATGTAGGCTTTTTCACCTACCTTTATTACTAATTATTTAAAATTCAAATTCAAGAATGTGAGAGGCGCTAATTTCTCCCAAATCCACCAAATAATAATTATTTTTAGCGGTAAAGGGAACTTTTTCGCCATCCACATATACACATTCCGGCTTAGTTTCGCTATAAAATGCTAATTCACCGCCATTTAATACGGTATATTTGTTTTTGCCAAACTGTTTATAGGTTGCAGAGGTTATATATTTACCGATAAGACCTATAAGTGCAAAGCCGTTCTTTACGGGGACAAAATTATAGAATTTATAATCATCATAATTATTAAGCTTAAAATCTATGCTCTCGCCCTTTTTAAGAAGCTCAGCCTCGCCGCTAAAGAAGTTGTATCCCAAATAAGCATCGGCATTGGCGCCCGACAATTCAAAAGGAGAAATACTGCCCTCTACGGTCTTTTCTTCTTTATCCAGATTAAAGGCGGCAATAACAAAACCGTTATCGGTTTCGTTCCACACCTTGTAAGCCTTACCTGTAGTACGGGGGTCGGCAATAAGGCAATCATAGGTAGGAACTGCAGAATTTTTACAACGAAGAATTTTTCCGTCGGCAAGGGCAAGGGGTAAAATTATTTCAGCAACACTTCTGCCAACCTTATCACTTACATAAACGGGGCCGCCGCTCATTGCACGGAGAACACTGTTTTTAACCGCCTGACCGTCGTCTGTCCAGAACATATCAAAATCGCCTTTAAAAAGTCCCGAATAGAAATAGCAGGTGTAGGTACACTGCATAATGTGGTCAATAAACCATTTTCTGTTTTCGGGTAAAAAGTCAGCGCTACAACGGTTTATCACACTGTTGGGGCGATTCCAGATATTTTCGGTAGCGCAACCCATACAGTTAATAATGGTTCCGTCAAAATTAAGACCTACCGCGCCCTCAATACCTGTGTGAACAGCAGTGGCTATTTCACCTACCGTACCCATACTGCGGTAAAACCACTCTAATGCGCTTTGGTTATCCACCTTAACAAAGTCTGCGCCTGCATCCTTAATATAGGTATAAAATGCGTTGTGATAACCGAACATATCCTCAGCGGTAGGCTTTACAATAAGTCTGCCATCCTCATTTTCGGTAAGATATTTTGCATAATTTTTAGCGGTTGCGCCTTCGGGGTCAAAGCCATGCCAATAACCCGTAAAGGGATGCCAGATACCAATTTTAACACCGTATTTTTCCTTAACCTCTGAAATAGCGGCTTTTAGTCCATTTGGGAACTGCTTGGGATCTGCTTTAAAATCTGTAAGCTTGCGGTCGTGCATTGAAGCCCTATTGTTTTCGCCGTCCAGAGTGGACCACATATCATCTATAATACCCCAACGAACGGGGATGTTTTTTGTTTTAAATTCTTCCATTTTATCCAAAATACCTTGATGCGTTACGCAAAGGGGGAAGGCATCCCAACTGCACCAACCAAGGTATTCAAATATTTCGGGATAGCGTTTTTCATTTGTTGCAGCCGCCTTTTTACCCAAGAACTCAAGACCGTGGGCGGCAAGCTTTTGGGGCAACTGATAAGGGTTATTATCTACTGCGGCAAAGAACAAAACAGAAGAAAACTTAAGCATACCTCGTTTAAAGGATTGAAGGGTAACCGAAAGTCCATTTTCACTACCCTCAAACATACTTTTGTACTGTTTATCACAGGTTGCAAAAAGCATACCGTAATTATCCTTACCCTCATAAACAATTGCCTGAGTTTTAGGCACAATATCTTTAATATTGCTACTGCCTATAACATCATTAACCGTCCAAAAAACGGTGAGATTACTGGCGGTATAGGATTTAAGCCCCTCAACCTCGGTAAAGGTAAGGGAAAATGCACCGTGAGAATTCAGATTGGTTGCCGCATTATCAAAAAACTGATTTTTAGAGCGGTCACGAATAAGTCCGCCCTCTGCAACAAGGGCTAAAATTCCGTCTGTTTCATTTATTTTTACTGTTGCCTCTGCCTCATCAACAACACCGTAAATAAGGTTATCCTCCACCCTTGTTATGGGCAGAGAGTAAACAGTATTATCCTGAGCCTTTACGGTAATTGAAAGATTTTTAAGGCAAAATCCCTCACTAATTAAGTCAACAGAATTGCTTTGCTTTATAAATTTAAACATTATATCGCCCCCGAAAAAAGGTATTTACATTAACGATAATATAATAGCATAGAAAAGCAAAAAAAGCAATAAGTAAAACAAAAAATCCGCTCTATAAAGAACGGATTTTTTAAAATTATTGAATTACTTTAAATTAAGCTCCTCGGCGGTGGCAGGGGTAAGTCCGTGGGAAGCCAAAAGCTTTGTAAATCCTTCCTCATCGGCAATACGGAAAACCATATAAGCCTTGCCGTTTTGGTGAGTAAAGAGAGAATACATATACTCAATTGCAACATCACCGTCAGAAAGAAGACTAAGCAGCTCGGAAAGGCCTGCGGGCTTATCCTCAACGGCTACTACCGTAACAGGAGTCATTGAAAGGATGTTTCCGTGGGCAAGCAGAACAGAGGTTGCTTTTTCGGCATCATCTGCAATAATACGAAGCACACCGTAATCGGCAGTTTCGGCAATGGATATTGCCCTTAAGTTAATGTGGTTTTCAGCTAAAAGACCTGTAATTTCGGCTAGCTGACCTGTTTTATTTTCAAGGAAAATTGAAATCTGATTAACACTCATTATTTTGACCTCCCACTTAAATTTTTCTCTTATCAATTACGCGCACTGCCTTGCCTTCACTACGGGCGATGGTTTTGGGTGCAACAAGCTTAACCTTGGCGTAAATACCAAGCATTGCTTTGAGCTCGGCAACAAGGGATTTTTCCATCTCGGTGATTTTACCAAGAGAATCAGAGAATATTTCGGGTGTCATTTCAACCAGAACCTCTAAGGTATCGGAATTATTAACACGGTCAACAACAATCTGATAGTTTGCGGGATAACCCTGCTGAATAAGTACGGTTTCGATCTGTGAGGGGAATACATTAACACCCTTGATGATAAGCATATCGTCACTTCTGCCCATAGGCTTGCTCATTTTAACATGGGTACGACCGCAGGGGCATTTTTCGCGGCTGAGCACGCAAATATCGCGGGTACGGTAACGAATCATCGGGAAGGCTTCCTTGGTAATGCAGGTGAATACCAACTCACCCTTGGTGCCATCAGGAAGAACCTCGCCTGTGTCGGGGTCGATAATCTCGGCAATAAAGTGGTCTTCATTAACATGCATACCGGTTTGAGCCTCACACTCAAAGGATACACCGGGACCGGAAATTTCGGTGAGTCCGTAAATATCATATGCCTTGATGTTGAGCTTATTTTCAATATCGTGGCGCATATCCTCGCTCCAGGCCTCAGCACCAAAGATACCTGCTTTAAGCTTTATTTTATCCTGCAGACCCTGCTCATGAATAGACTCTGCCAAATATGCGGCATAGGAAGGAGTACAGCAGATAATTGTGGAGCCTAAGTCGGTCATAAACTGAAGCTGACGGTCGGTATTACCCGATGACATAGGAAGGGTAAGGCAACCAACCTTGTGTGAGCCGCCGTTAAGACCGGGGCCGCCTGTAAAAAGACCATAGCCGTATGAAACATGGCAAACATCGTCCTTAGTGCCGCCTACTGCACAAATGGCACGGGCACAGCAATCCTCCCAAAGGTCAATATCGTGCTGTGTATAGAAGGCAACAACTCGTTTACCTGTGGTACCCGAAGTAGACTGAATTCTTACACAGTCTGAAAGGGGCTTTGCAAGAAGTCCGTAAGGATAAGCCTCACGCAAATCGTCCTTGGTTAAAAAGGGAAGCTTTTTAAGGTCGTCCACACTTTTAATGTCATCAGGTGTTACGCCCTTTTCTTCCATCTTTTTGCGGTAATAAGGCACATTATACCAAACATGTCTGATCTGCTTTACAAGGCGCTCGTTCTGCCACTCACGAATCTGTTCGGGGGAGGCGGTTTCAATTTCGGGTTGATAATAATTGCTCATTGACTTTTGCACTCCTTTGGCGAAATATTTTCGCCGTTTAAAATTTATTCAATTGCTTTGCCAAGGGCAAAGGCTTTTTTATTAAGCTCAAGGAATTTAGGGGGAACACTGCTTTCAATGGCTTTATTCCACTCATCCTCGGTGAAATCAAAATACTTAGAAAGAATACCCATAAGCACTATATTTACAGCCTTGGCGGAGCCTGCCTCCTCAGCAAGAGAAAGCGCATCCACTGCTACAAGGTCAATACCCGCCGCTTTGATTTTTTCACTTAAAGCTTCGGGGTATTCCTGAGCGCCTGTAATAACGGGCATTGGATTTATCTGCTGGGTGTTTGCAATTATTTTACCGCCCGGCTTTAAAAACTCGGTATAACGGGCGGCCTCCAGCATTTCAAAAGAAACAATGAAATCTGCCTCACCCTTATCAATAATAGGCGAATAAACCTTATCTCCAAAGCGGACATAGGTTACAACGCTACCACCGCGCTGGCTCATACCGTGAACCTCTGATACCTTAATATCATAGCCCTTGGTGAGCAATAGCTTACCTAAAAGCTTTGAGGCAAGAAGGCTACCCTGACCGCCTACGCCAACTATCATTACATTTTTAGTTTGCATAAATTACACCTCCGCAGGAGCCTTTAAGGCATCAAACTTACAAAGCTGCTCACATACTCCGCAACCTGTACAGAGTGTAGCATCAATAACGGCTTTACCGTCCTTCATACTAATGGCGGGGCAACCAATCTTCATACACATTTTACAGCTCTTACATTTATCCTTGTCAACAAACAAGGGCTTGTTATGTTTAACATATTTGAGCAGTGCGCAGGGGCGACGGGAGATAATAACCGAAGGCTCCTCTGCTGCAAGCTCCTCTTTAATAGCGGCATCACATTCGGCAAGGTCGTAAGGGTCAACCACACGAACACGGCTTATACCAACCGATTTACAAAGAGCTTCTAAATCAATTTTTGATGCGGGATCGCCCTTTAAATTATAGCCTGTGGTGGGGTTTTGCTGATGACCTGTCATACCTGTTATGGAGTTATCTAAAATAATAACGGTAGAATTAGAGCTGTTATAAGCGATATTAACAAGACCGGTAATACCTGAATGCATAAAGGTAGAATCACCTATAACTGCAACCGATTTTGAATCGCTTTCGCCACCGTTTGCCTTGTTAAAGCCGTGAAGTCCTGAAATGGATGCGCCCATACAAACAACGGCATCAATAGCGTTAAGGGGCGGCACTGCGCCTAAGGTATAGCAGCCGATATCACCCATAACGGTTACCTTATTTTTAGCAAGTGTATAGAAAAGTCCACGGTGGGGACAGCCTGCGCACATAACGGGAGGGCGGTTAGGAATAACGGCATCTATTTTAGCGCCAACCTCGGTATTAACGCCAAACTTTTCGGCAACCATATTCTGACTAATTTCGCCAATGTTAGAGAAAATCTCCTTGCCCTTGGGATTTAATCCTAAGTTTTTTAAGTGGGTTTCAATGAAGGCATCAAGCTCCTCAACAACAACTAATTCCTCAACAGAGTCGGCAAAATCTAAGATTGCCTTTTCGGGCATAGGCCAGATAAGACCCAATTTATAAACGGGGTATTTATCGCCAAAAACCTCTTTAACATACTGATAAGAGGTGGATGAGGTAATAATACCCATCTTGTTGCTTTCGCCCTTTTCAATTACATTTACGGGAGCGGTTTCGGCATACTCGGTAAGCGCCTTTGTTCGAGCCTCAACAACGGGATGCTTAAGCTTTGCGTTGCCGGGCATCATTATGTATTTGCTTGGATTTTTCTCATAAGGCTTGCTTACCTCTACCCTATCCCCCGGCTCTACAACGCTTTGAGAGTGGGAAACGCGGGTACACATTTTAAGCAATACGGGTGTATCAAATTTTTCTGAAAGCTCGTAAGCAAGCTTGGTAAAGGCAATAGCCTCAGCCGAATCGGCAGGCTCCAGCATAGGAATTTTAGAGCTTAATGCATAATGGCGGGAATCCTGCTCATTCTGGGAAGAGTGCATACCTGCATCATCTGCAACGGCAATAACCATACCTGCGTTTACGCCTGTATATGAAATGGTAAAAAGAGGGTCGGCGGCAACATTAAGACCAACATGCTTCATACCGCAAAAGCTTCTTTTACCTGCCAAAGCCGCTCCAAATGCAGATTCCATAGCAACCTTTTCATTGGGTGCCCACTCGGCATAGACCTCACTGTATTTTGCAATATATTCGGTAATTTCGGTACTGGGGGTACCGGGATAGCTGGATACAAAGCTGCATCCTGCCTCATAAAGACCGCGGGCAACCGCTTCGTTACCCAGCATCAAAGTTTTCATAAGGATTAATCCTCCAAAAAATAAATTATATTATATTTTAACACAAAGCCGAAGGGTTGTGCAACCCTTCGGCCCTATTTTTTTGTATTTTTTTACAAATTATTCACCGATGGAATGCTTAGAAGTTACTGTTACCTCTTTATCATAGCAAGAGAAAACCTCTGCTACCTGAGTCTTATCAGGCTTTTTGGTGAGTAAACTTACCACGGGAACGATTATTAAACCTGCCAGCATACAGAATGCACCTGCGTTAATGGGTGACTGTAAAATAGTGGGGAATGCAGATTTAACAAGCATATTTGCAATCATAAATACTGTTGAGAAGATAATATTTACCCAAACCGCAGCCTTTGTGGTGCGCTTCCAGTATAAGCCGTAAAGGAAAGGTGCAAGGAATGCGCCTGCTAAAGCACCCCAGGAAATACCCATAAGCTGAGCAATGAAGGTTACATTGGACTGATGCTGCATAATTGCAATAAATGCGGAGATTGCAATGAACACAACAATCAGAACACGCATTATAAATACCTGCTTTTTCTCGCTTAGGTTCTTTGCTATTTTGCCCTTAATAAAGTCAAGTGTAAGGGTAGAGCTGGATGCCATAACAAGAGAAGAAAGTGTTGACATAGATGCTGAAAGAACAAGAACGATAACAACACCAATAAGAATGGGTGAAAGATTAGAAAGCATATTGGGAATAATGGAATCAAAAATAACAGAACCATCTGCGGCAAGGTCGGGGGTAAAGAGTCTGCCAAAGCCGCCTAAGAAGTAGCAACCGCCTGCAACTATAAGTGCGAAAATTGTTGAAATAACGGTACCCTTTTTAATAGCGCCCTCATTTTTAATGGCATAGAATTTTTGAACCATCTGAGGAAGTCCCCAAGTACCAAGAGAGGTAAGAAGAACAACACCTAAAAGATTTATTGGGTCGGGACCAAAGAAGGAGGAAAGCTCGCCTGCCTCAATACCTGCGGCAGAATCACTGATAGCACCAAGCTTACTTAATGCTTCAGAGAATCCACCCTGACTATTAAGCACTGCAATTATAACTGCGATAATACCACCAATCATTATAACGCCCTGAATAAAGTCATTGATTGCGGTAGCCATATATCCTCCTGCAATAACATAAATGGCGGTAAGAACTGCCATAATTATAACAAAGTAAGCGTATTCCACCTGAGGGAATGCCATTTCAAACAGACGGCTGAGACCGTTGTAAAGGGATGCGGTATAAGGAATAAGAAAAATAAATATAACTGCCGAAGCAAGAAGCTTTAATCCACTGCTAAAGTAACGCTTTTCAAAAAACTGAGGCATTGTAGCGCTATCTAAATGCTGAGTCATAACACGGGTTCTGCGGCCAAGCACCTTCCAGGCAAGAAGTGAGCCTAAAATAGCGTTTCCTATGCCTGCCCAGGTAGCGGCAACACCGTATTTCCAACCAAACTGACCTGCATAGCCAACAAAAACAACTGCTGAGAAGTATGATGTTCCGTATGCAAAAGCGGTAAGCCAAGGACCAACATTTCTTCCGCCCAGAACAAAGCCGTTTACATCGGTGGAGTTTTTGCGGCAATAGAAGCCAACGCCTAGCATTACAGCAAAAAACACAACTAACATTATAATTTGTACAACCATTTTAATCACCTTTTTTAAAATTTTGCTAAGGTAAACTTTTTTGCTCCACAGTAAGATTTCGGTTTAAAGTGGTGCCGTGCACAAACATCGCTTTACTGAAAGGTGTGCTGTGTTTTGCTTTTAAAGTTTAACCTGTTATTTGACTTTCAACCAATCTACCCTTGCAATATTTTTCTCTAAGGGCGGGTTTTTCAATTTTACCTGTTGGGTTACGGGGTACCTTTTCAAAGAAAATCTTTTTAGGACGCTTATATCTGGGAAGCTCCTTACAAAACTCATTGATTTCCTCCTCGGTACAATCCATACCCTCTTTAATTTCAATAATTGCGGCGGTTATTTCACCAAGTCTTGCATCGGGAAGACCGATGACCGCAACATCCTTGATTTTATCAAAGGCGCGTAAAAAGTCCTCTATCTGAACGGGGTAGATATTCTCGCCGCCCGAAATAACAACATCCTTTTTACGGTCTACAAGATAGATAAAGCCATCCTCATCCACCTTTGCCATATCACCTGTATAAAGCCAACCATCCTTAATGGTATCGGCAGTGGCTTCGGGATTTTTGTAATAGCAGGTCATAACACCGGGACCTTTAACAATAAGCTCGCCAACCTCTCCATCAGGGGTTTTATTGCCGTGTTCATCAACAATATCAACCTCCCAAAGGTAACCTGCCTTACCAATTGCGCCAACCTTATGCACATTTTCAACACCAAGATGCACACAACCGGGGCCAATAGATTCCGAAAGACCATAGTTAGTATCATACTGATGATGTGGGAAAATCTTCATCCAACGCTTAATAAGGCTTGGAGGTACGGGCTGAGCGCCTATATGCATAAGGCGAAGCTTTTCCAGATAATAGTTATTAAGGTCAACTTTGCCGGACTCAATAGCATCTAAAAGATCTTGAGCCCAAGGTACCAAAAGCCATACTATGGAGCATTTTTCCTCACTTATGGCTCTTAAAATCCATTCGGGCTTAACGCCGCGAAGAAGAACTGCCTTACTGCCCGAAAGTAAAGAACCAAACCAATGCATTTTTGCGCCTGTATGGTAAAGGGGCGGGATGCAGAGGAATACATCATCCCTTTGCTGAGAATGGTGATTCTGCTCGGTACGGCAGGAGCTGATAAGGGAAAGATGCTTATGTAAAATAGCCTTGGGAAAGCCGGTTGTTCCCGAAGAAAAATAAATTGCGGCATCGTCATCCTCATCTAAGGCTACTGGTGGCGGATTTGATGAACAATAGCTCATTAATTTAAGGCAATCCTCACTGTAATCGGGTCCGTTATCGCCAACATAAAAAATCATTTTAAGGCGATTTTCTTTTTGGGTAAGTGGATCAATTCGACTTATAAACTCAGGACCGAAAATTAAAACATCCACATCCGCAAGGTCAAGACAATATTCAATTTCATCCTCTGAATAGCGGAAATTCATAGGTACTGCCAAACAGCCCGCCTTTAAAATACCAAAATATATGGGAAGCCATTCCAGACAGTTCATAAGAAGTATTGCTACTTTATCGCCCTTTTTAAGACCTCTGCTTAAAAGAAGGTTTGCAAAACGGTTTGCCCTACGGTCAAAATCCTGCCAGGTCATTTCTCTGCGATAAGGAATTTCTGTGTTTGTGCTTTCAATAAGATTAAATTCCTGCCAGGTTACAACCTTATCACGCTCCTCAGATGGGTTAATTTCCACAAGGGCTGTTTCATTGCCGTAAAGACGGGCATTTTTTTCTAAAAGCTCTGTAATTACCATTATTATTTTTGCTCCTTAAACTACTTTTTAAAAAATATAAAAGCCCCCTGCTTAATGCAGAGGGCGAGTGTTCCCGCGGTACCACCTCAGTTTGAGGGTTTAAAATTTAAACCGACCTTTAAAAAGCTGTATCGGGCTTACCCGTCTTTTTCTACTAATAAATATGTTCAAAAAAGCCGCTCCGAAGGGTAATTCAAAATAAGACATTTACGGTTTTGCACCATCCAACCGCTCTCTAAAAAATAGGTCATATTTCTACTGATGCTTCATCATAGCGTTTTTACATTTCACTTTAGCGCATAAAAGCGTTAAATTAACTTGTATGATAGTTTAACACATAAAAGCGCTAAAGTCAATAGCTTTTTTAAAAAAATTTAAACATTTTTTATTAATTGCTGTTTCTGCGCCACATATTTGGTGTAGTGCCAAAATGCCGTTTGAAGCTTCTGATAAAATTAGGGGCATCGGTAAAACCGCAGGTCTCGGCAATTTCCCAAAGCTTTTTGCCCTCCTCCAGCATAATAACCGCCCTTTTTAGTCGGCAACCAAGAAGATATTCATTAAAGGTAGTGCCTGTGTATTTTTTGAAGCCTTGCATAAGGGTTGTTCGTCCGATTCCCAATTTTTCGGCAAGCTCAGATGCCACAATTTTTTGCGTATAGTGGGTGCCTATGTACGAAAGGGCATCGGTAACATAACGGGGCAGACGGGTAATTTCTTCGTTTTCGTTCATATTATCCGAAACAAGGGACAACACATACATAATCAGCAGTTTTTGGCGCAAGGGGTTTTCTTCATCCTTAATTTTATTAACTATTTTTACATAATCCTTTATTTTTTCGGTATCCACCGCAATTACCGTTCCGTTTTCGCCAAAAATATTTAAAATCCTATGCAATTCAGGTAAAAAATCCTCTGTAAAGTTTTTAGAAAAACACAAATTGGTGCGACTGTACAAAATATCCGGCTCACAATAAATATAGTGGGGTGTATTGGGGCGCAACAGCACAATTTTAGAGCCTGTACTGCTTTCCATACTATCGGTAAGCAGGATATTTACATTACCCGAAACAATAAAGCTTATTTCAAAATATTCGTGCATATGGTAGTCGGACATATTGGGATAAAAGCCCTCATAATTGTCAATCCATATATCCTTCCACTTATCGCCAAAACCGTATTTTGCAGTTGCAACGGTCATAAAATCACCTTCTTGTATTTATTTTAACATAAAGTATGGTATTTTTTCAACAAAATACGAAATAATCTTGACATAAATTGTTTTTTTAAGTATAATTACAATGTTGAAAAATCAACATCGAATGGAGATAAATTTATGGTAAACAGATTTGAAAAATTTTCCTTTGCTATTTCTGAAATTCACAGATTCTGGCATAAAATTGCATCGGACGAAATGACTAAGCTGGGACTTAAAGGCCCCCATGTTGTTTATTTGGTAGCGCTTAAGCGTTTCCCTGCCGGTGTAACTGCCGCCGAGCTTTCAGAAATGTGCGGTAGAGATAAATCAGATGTATCACGCGCCATTGCATCAATGGAAGAAAAGGGCTTGGTTTTAAAGCAGGGTGAAAATCAAAATCTTTACAGAGCGCGCTTGGTTTTAACGGATGAAGGCAAAAAAGCCGCCGCACATATAAGCAAAAGGGCGGGTCTTGCCGTAGAAATGGGCGGAAAAGGTCTTTCAGACCAAGAAAGAAAAACCTTTTATGATGCGCTGGAGCTTATTGCATCAAATTTGGGCAGTATAAGCAAGGACGGACTTCCTGAATAATTAAATACAACATACCAAGGGGAAAGTAAAAAACAAATTTATTAAATCCCAATAAAAAAGAATAAAATAAATTAAAAAAATCTGCAATAAAAGTGGACAAAAGAACACTTTCGTTGCAGATTTTATATTTATAAAGTTAATAAGACAGATAAATTGGCAATTTACACCGTAGGGAATGACCTGCGTGTCATTCCGTAAAAAATATAAATTGCGGTATTTATACGGAACAACACATAGGTTGTTCCCTACGGTTTGAAATGCCGACGGCATTTCAAACTATAATTTATCGCACGGATGTTTTTTACAGCCGCTTTTTATTGCAGTTTTTATTTCTTTTTTCCACCTACTTTAGCGAAACTGTTTCAAAATCAAAATAATCAAAATATTCTTCCTGCCATGGGTTTATGGTGTTTTCGATCATTCCAGCGGGTTTAACAACAAAGAACATAGATGATTTAACAAATCCTAAAGTAATAGCTATGGAATATTCCGTTCCAGCAATATATTCACCCCAAACAGAATCACCATAATAAATATCTTCCATAGGATTAAACATTTCAGTTAATTCCTTTAAACTTAATGACTTTTGTTCTTCTGTAAGAGGAAAACCATAAATATTAATTACATCCGATTTTGAATTATTTAATACTTCTTTTTTTAAAAAAAATCTAAACATTAAATGATCATCATCTGCCGAAGCGACTCGAAGATAATATTCGTTGTTTTTTAGCTTTGGAATCACCATTTCACTCTTATTTTTCCGCCAATCTAAAAAGAAAGCACTGCATGAATTGTGTTTTGATTCATTCCGAGTAGGATCTTCATCCCCGCCTTTTTTTGCCCATTTTATAAATTCATCCATAGTTTCAAAGCTTGCGTGATATTCAACTACATCACATATGGCACCTCTATTATCATCAATTATTTCTTCGGCACTATTAGATTTAGAGGAAGTAATGACAGTTGAAGCATTTTCTGTTTTTTGCGTTTCGGAAGAAATGTTGGAATATAATAAGTCCGAAGATATGCTTGCATGTAAATCGGAATTAGTTTTTTCAACATTACATCCAGTTAAAACAAAACATAAAATCAAAAGTATTGCAAATATTTTTTTCATACTCTATCTCCTCCCTAATGTTCTTGATGATAATATTTCATTAAATGAGTTTTTATGTCTGCTTTGCACCTACTTTAGCGATACTGTTTCAAAATCGAAATAATCAAAATATTCTTCTTGCCACGGTTTGATAATTGTGTTATTTTTAGTAATTTTGGCATTTACAACAAAGAAAACAGAAGATTTAACAAATATTGAACTTGAACAATCCATTCCAGAAATATTCCCGATTAAACATTTTCCCCAATTGCTTTCTACGAGTTTGGGATTGTAAATTTCTGTTGAAAATGTTTTCCCAAGATCTTCTAAAGAAAGATTTTCCTGGTTTGATGCTAACGGATATGCATAAATAACAAAATAATCTCTTGAGGTTTTTGAGTTATTAAAAAAATTAAATCTTATATACTCGTGTTCAATTTTAATTAAACTCAAATAGAAATCATTATTTTTTAACTTTGGCAAAGTCAGTTCACTTTTGTTTTTTAGCCAATCTAAAAAGAAAAGACTACAAGGATTATCTTTAGATTTACTAAATGACCAATCCGTATTTTCACCGCCAATTTTTGCCCATTGAATAAACTCATCTGTTGATTCAAAAGATGCGTGAAACTCAATATTACCACAAGCGCCGCCTTCTTCTATTACTTCCTCCGCTAATTCTGAAGAAACATTAATATTTGAAGATGATTCAAACTTGGACACATTAGAACTTGAATGAGTAGAAGAAAAATCAGAAGATGATAATTCTTTTGACGAAATCGAATCAGTTTGATTATTACACCCAGCCAAAACCAAACATAACACTAAAAGTATTACAAATATTTTTTTCATACTCTATCTCCTCCCTAATGTTCTTGATGATAATATTTCATTAAATGAGTTTTTATGTCTTCTTTACATTGTGCACAGAGCCATGTGCTCATATCATTGCTCATACCAGACGGTTCTAACTTAGCCATTATGCAATCCGCATCGTAAGGTGATGTACTTTCATAACATTCTACACAGTTAGAATCGGCACAAATATCGCTACCTTCCTCTTTACCCTTACAATAACTATCCACTGCACCAAAGGCATGTGCAAGCTCATGCAAATATGTTCTTCTGGCACGCATCGTGTTGGCTGTAAAAGAAATGTTTGGGGTACCACCATTATTTCCGCTATTTTGCATAAGAATACGACTACCCGGCCATATAGTTGCATTTCCCATATTATCTTTATTTGGACCAGTATGTACACCTACATTGTTTTTCTCAATAAGCTCACCATCTTCATCATATGAGAAAGTGGTATGCCCTGTCCACAGCGTTAGTATTTTTTTATTTACAAGTGAATATGAGTCTTTAAAATCATTATAAACAGCAGATTGGAGTTTATGATTAGTGCTATGTGTACACTCTGAATCCAGTTTTGCGATTGTAGAATATCCGCAATCATCTGCAAGAGAAGTAAATAAAGCAGGATTTGAAAATGTTAAATTTAAACCAAATTGATTTAAATAAAAGTTTTTAGCTAAATTCTGCCAATGTTTAATACCATTTTGCATTTGAGCGTTTGTCATACTCCAGCGGGTAAGCATACCGTTATCATAAAAATCCTGCACAGTTGCTGAATATTCAATTGGCTCAAATTCCCACCGCTGGTTATTTCCACCGTGGAATTCAAAAATACCTACTCTTCGCCAATGGTTGGCACTACCCTCATAATTAGTCATATCCAACACCATTGTGTTAGTTGCTGCAGATTTACTAAATATACGATAATCAAAACCGTTAGGATTTTGTACAATACGGAACTTTGTGCTATCTGATGTAGCTTGAGTTGTTTTTGCGGCACTATTTGAATTATTAAGATACTGTCTGTTGGTAAATTCATACATACTGTACATTTCATACCAGCCATTGCCTTTATGCTCTACCTTCCAAAGTTCATTTAAGGAACCTTGAAAAGGAAAGGTTATAACATTAATATTGGTATTATTAACATTTGTCCTTGCACTTTCAACATCAAGATACCTACCGCTCATTACATTTTTTATGTAATAAAGGCCATTTGGTAAAGAAGTATCCTCTGTGTAATTAATTACTATTGATGGCGGGTTAACTGTGGCACCAGGCGGATAAAAGCATTTATATTTATTGTTCTCAGTAGTATTGAGATTTAATACAAAGCCATATTCTTCAGAGAAAATATAATCAGGAGACGTTTCGGCATCAATCCAACTAACAACTAAATCTGTTATAGGAATATTATACCACATTTTACCATAAATGTTTGTGAGGTGAAGGGTACTAACTGGATTATACGATGTTACGGCATCATTGCACATATCATATGTAACTTGATTAACAGGAGTAGTAAACCAGGTATCATAAACTTCAATAACGCACTGCGATCTAACATCCGAAAACTCATAAGTCCTATAATAAGCTGATGAAATTAGATTTGTATTAATGAATGTATAGTTTTGCATACTATTAGTTTTAATATAAGCATAGTGTTTTCCAATTAGAAATTTGCCAATTGAAATATTATCTAAAAAACGATCACCATTTGAACAAACAGAAACACTTTGCGCGTTTGAAATATCAACACTTACGGTTGGGTCTACAATTACCGGATATACAGTTGTAGTATCATCTAAAAAGCTTTGATTTAAATGAATTGTTAAAATGTAACTACTTTCATCTTGGGTAGCGGTTAATGAAATTGAATTATCCAATGTTATTTTGGGGTTAGAAATTCCGTTTTCATCCACAAAACTATCTTTCATATCAACGGGGTGGAGCAATGCTACTTGCTCATTGTTTTCGGGGGATAAAAGTGGAATAGAGGTGCCGGACATTGAGGCAGGGATTAATCCGTTAGTATTAATTTCAAAAGAAAATTCATTTTTACCGGGGTGTGAATCAAAAACCAAATTTTCCTTAAAGCCCTTATAGGTTGGTATATATTGAAGCGCGGTATTTGTACCAAATACATCCTCATATTCAATACATTCCTCATAAGCATCAGTGCTGGATAACGCTGCGTCTTTCTCCAATTCTTCCTCTTCTTCGGTTATGATTGGCTTCATAGAAAATTCTAAATTATTGGTTTCAAGCTTTAAACCATCACTAATTTTATCAGGATAAAAAGTTTTAATATCATTATCACCGTTTTCAAATGCATAATCATCAAAAAGAATACGGTTTGTATTTGAATCATAAATGCCGTTATCTTTAAAGCGTATCTTACCTGCTTCATCAATGAATTTTATGTTTTCAAAATAACGGTGTAATGTTTTTGAACCGTCGCTATTAATTACTGTTAGTGATGTCAAATCATCTGCAGAATCTGCAGATAAACCAACAACGGTTGGCACAGAACTGCTTGATGTGGCAGAAGTATTATTAAGTGAATAGGTGGATGCCACAGCTTGCTGAGATTCATTGCTGACATTTGATGTAATATTTTCAAGAAGCTGATCAGGAATATTATCAAATGTGTATTCAGATAAATCTAAACTATTTTGTGCAACCGAGCCTTCAGCAGCACTTGCCGAGTAAATCGGCAAATCTAATACACCGAAAAGCAAAACCAAGCTAACTGCTAATGCCAATGTTTTTTTAATAATTTTTTTCACTGAAATCATCTCCTTATAATTTTGTGATTTAATTATACCATATATTAGCAAAATGTTCAATATTATTGTTTGAAAAAATATTAAATTGTTAAAATTCAACAAATCCGTTTGCTTAAACGCGCACAACAGCTTTGATTTTTTGGTTATATTGCAAAAACAAAGGTTGCCCCCGTTTTTATAACAGAAGCAACCTTTAATAATGCAAATTAATTTTACAGCTTCATAGCAACATCCCAGGCTTGCCAGATAACGGTACGCAGGTTTCCAACCTTATGGGCATCACCCACAATATGAACTCTGCCGCCCTTTTTGGCAAGGGGAGCCGATTTATATCCAACCGAAACAATAACGCTATCGGCAGGGATTTCGGTTTTATTGCCGTTTTTATCAACAACCGTTACGCCGTTTTCGCGGATTTCCTCGGTTTTGGTTTCAAGCAAAACAGGAACCTTATTTGCGCTGAAGAAATCACGCAGATAGCTTGTATTTGCAAGGCAGATTTTATCTGACACAATAAGGTCGTTTTTCATCTCTACAATGGTAGGCTTTTTGCCCTGCAGATAAAGGTCGTAAGCAATTTCACAGCCTGTAAGACCGCCGCCGATAACCACAACATTTTCGCCAACGGGCTTTTTGCCAAGAAGATAATCAACCGCCTCGATGCCGTATTCTGCACCCTTAACAGGTAGCTTATTTGCCTTGGCACCTGTTGCAACGATGATTTCATCGGCATCAATAACGGTTACATCGGTAACCTCGGCATTAAAATGCACCTTAATAGGATACTTTGCAAGCTCCCTGCAATACCAGGCAATAAGCTCGCGGTCCTTCTCTTTAAAGGATGGCGCCGCCGCGGCAATAAACACACCGCCCAGCTTATCACTCTTTTCAAAAAGCTCTACGGTATGACCGCGTTTTGCCGCAACAATGGCAACCTCCATACCGCCTATACCACCGCCGATAACAGCAATTTTCTTTTTGTTTTTGGCGGGGGTAATTTTATATTTATTTGACTGCATAACCCTTGGGTCTAAGGCGCAACGGGCAATGTGGCTGGCATCATAAATGCTTTGAGCATTGGCAACCCCTTTATAGTGCGCCATATTAAAGCAGGCATTGTGACAGCAAATGCAGGGACGGATATCCTCTAATCTGTCCTCCAGAAGCTTGGTTACCCACTCGGCATCGGCAAGGAACTGACGGGCAACGCCAACGCCGTCAATAAGACCGTCGGCAACGGCTTTAGCGCCAACATCAGGCTCCATACGACCTGCGCAAACAACGGGGATATCCACAAACTTCTTTATATGAGCAACATCCTGTAAATTACAGTTCTGAGGCATATACATAGGGGGATGCGCCCAGTACCAGGAATCATATGTACCGTTATCGGCATTGAGCATATCATAGCCTGCATCCTGCAGAAGCTTTACTGCCTTTTCACTTTCTGCCATATCACGACCGATTTCGGTATATTCCTCACCGGGAACGGCGCCAACACAAAAATCCTTAACCTTGGATTCAACCGAATAGCGAAGCGAAACAGGATAATCCTTGCCGCATTTTTCTTTTATTGCTTTTACAATATCTGTTGCAAAGCGATAACGGTTTTCAAGGGAGCCGCCGTATTTATCGGTACGCTTGTTTGTGTATTTTAGGGTAAACTGATCTAAAAGGTAGCCTTCGTGAACGGCGTGAACCTCTACACCGTCAACACCTGCCTCCTTACAAAGGGCGGCGGTTTTGGCAAAGGCATCTACAATTTCTTCAATTTCCTTAACGGTTATTGCACGACACTTAACCTTATCCGACCAGCGGGAAGGCAGCTCACTGGGGCTTGCCGACTGATAAGGGATATTGATTATAGGCTTTATAATATCGCGCACAACGGGCATATTATGAAGCATTACAAGTGGAGTGGGGATTGCCCAAGAGCGACCCATACCTGCGGTAAGCTGAATAAAAAGCTTTGCTCCGTAGGAATGAATTTCATCCATAAATTCTTTAAGCTCTTTAAACATTTTTTTATTCTGATAAAGCCATTGGTTCATAAATGTGCTTTTTATGGGGGCAATTCCGGGAATTATAAGACCAACATTGTTTTTGGCTATTTCAATAAAAAAGTTTGCCGCCTCTTTATCAAAATGATTGCCGGTATGCTCCATCCAACCAAAAAGCGATGTGCCACCCATAGGGCAAAGAACTATTCTGTTTTTAATTTCTACATTGCCTATTTTCCAAGGGGTAAACAGGGCTTCATATTTTGCATCCATAAAAAAACTCCTTAAATAATCCTGACCTGCTTTTAAAGGCGGGATTTTTGCCTTTGCTTATTTGGTCTTGGAATCTTCTACCCAAGAAATAAAATGGTAGCTATCCATTATTTGAAAATATCTTGCTAATCGTTCATAAAGAGGATGCGCCTCTTCGCCAAATTTTTCATCAACCAGCTTGCCAATAGCGGTTATATCATTCTGACCATCCATCAGCGGCCAGATAAAGCTGCCCATTTTATCAAGATGAATATAGCTTACTTTTGGCCTTTTAAACAGAACCTGGGCGAGTTTATTCGCCCAGCCTGTATTTTTAACTTCAAGAGTAACCTTGCCTTCGCTATCTGTTTTCCATTCAATGGAATCAGGTCGGGAAGGGATTTTATCTAAATAATTTTTAGGTATTATATTCTTTTTATTTTTCTTCATAACTATTCTTGTGTTTCAGTATTTTCCACTACTTTAGCATTGGATTTTTTGTTCCAGACAGTAAACTTCAAAAGGCTTAAAATAATAAGTCCAAATACCACTATACTGCCTACGCTCATTATCCACGAGGGAACGGCGGATAACATACCCGAAAGGTCTAATACCGAGCCTACACCCACTACTGCAAGTATTGCCAGAACAATACCAACAAGACCTTCGCCCGCTATCATACCCGAGCAGAAAAGAATACCATTGGAAATAATATTGTTCTTTTTCTTGCCTTCCTTCATTCTGTCAAAGAACAGACGAATAAGTCCACCTACCATAATGCAGGCATTAAGCTGAACGGGCAGATAAATACCAATTGCAACAGGAAGTACGGGTATGCGAAGAATTTCAACTACAACAGCAATGAACACACCTATTAAAATAAGTCCCCAAGGAAGGTTTCCGCCCATAATACCTTCAATAATCATCTTCATAAGGGTTGCCTGAGGAGCACCGAGTTCTTCAGAACCAAAGTGCCATGCATTATCAAGCAGATAAAGTGTTGCGCCTATAGCAAGGGCTGATGCCACAACACCAATAAGCTCACCGTACTGCTGTTTTTTGGGTGTAGCACCCAAAAGATAACCTGTTTTAAGGTCTTGTGAAGTATCGCCCGAAATAGCAGCAACAATACAAATAATAGAACCTATTGCAATAGCGGCCTGCATACCGGGAGCGCCAACTTCACCGCAAAGCTTTAAAATAAGGGTTGCAATTAAAAGTGTTGCTATTGCCATTCCCGAAACAGGGTTATTGGAGCTTCCAACAAGACCTACCATACGGGAAGAAACGGTTGCAAAGAAGAAACCGAAAATAACAACAATAATTGCGCCAACAAGGGATACGGGAATAGCGGGAACAAGCCATACCAAAAGGGTTAATACAAGAATGGCAATTAAAACAATTGTCATATTAATATCCTGTGCGGTTCGCTCTTTTCCGCCACCCATAATGTTAAAGCCCTTCATAGAATCACGGAAGGTACGCACAATAAGTGGTAAAGACTTAATAAGGCTAATAATACCGCCTGCGGCAAGTGCGCCTGCGCCGATATAACGGATATAAGTACCCCAGATTCCGCTTGCTCCACCTGCGGCATAAATATCGCCGATTGTTTCGGTACCGGGATAAAGAACTAAATTGTTACCAAAAATAACAATAAGAGGAATAAGCACAAGCCAACTGAGAAGTCCGCCCGAGAACATATAGGAGGAAATTTTAGGACCACAGATGTAGCCAACACTCATAACAGCGGGATAAATTTGTGTGCCGATTGCACCGGGATAGGTTTTAGCAGAGCCCTCAATATTAACCTCACTGGGTACAACCTTAAGTCCGTCAATAACAAATTTAAAGAAAGCGGCAAAGCCCATACCTGCAAATACTGTAGAGGCATTAGCGCCACCCTCTTCACCTGCAAGCATAACCTCTGCGCAGGCCTGTCCCTCAGGATAAGGTAGTGTGCCGTGTTCACGAACGATAAGGGCATTGCGAAGGGGAATCATAAAGAATACACCAAGCAAGCCACCAAGAAGTGCAATTATGGTAATTTCAAAAATATCGGGTTTTTCCATTACCCCCTCTTCAGCCCATAGAAAAAGGGCAGGAATAGTGAAAATAGCACCTGCGGCAAGGGATTCACCTGCCGAACCGATAGTTTGAACAATATTGCTTTCAAGCACCGAGTTTTTGCGTAAAATAACTCTTATAACACCCATACCTATAACTGCGGCAGGTATTGATGCCGAAACAGTCATACCTACTCTGAGCCCTAAATAGGCATTTGCTGCGCCAAAAACTACTGCTAAAATAATACCCATTATGATTGAAGTAACCGTAAGCTCGGGTGTGATTTTTTCAGCAGGAATATATGGCTTAAAATCGTTTTGTTTTTCCATAAAAAATCCTTTCTGTTCAAAACCGTTTAAACGGATATGAACACTTAATTTCAGTTAGAATTATTATATCATACACTGTATTAAAACACAAGATTTATTTATCATTTTTAATTAACTACCATGTATATTTATAAATGCAAAAATCTGCAATATAAATGCTATTTTCACATTTTATTGCAGATTTTCAAATTTTTTGCGTTTTGAATTTATTATATCCAACCAAAACATTTAAAATTTTTATTGTACTGAATTTCTTCAATATCACAGTAATCTATTTTCCACTTACCTGTAAAGCGCCGTATAATTCCACCGTGGCATACAACGATTATTTTTTTGTAGCCCAAATCAAAATATTTATCCATTATTGGCTTGGTGCGGTTTACTACCTCTGAAATGGTTTCCCATTTTCGGGTTTCGCCCTTGGGGTATTCTCCCCTATTCATAATTAAATCAAGATTAAGCGCCTTAGCCTCCTCAGCGCCCTTTACCATAAAGGTTTTATCAAAAATCTGCTCATGCAAATCGGTTTCAATTTTAATATCAAGCCCTGTACTTTTAGAAATAATCGCCGCTGTCTGCAATGCCCTTGTGTAGGGTGAGCTGACTATTATTTCTGCGCCCATTAAAAGAGCTTTTTTTGAAACCGACTCAGCCTGCTTGATACCATTTTCGGTAAGGGGAGCAAATTCCCTGCCCTGACCTATAAAACCGCGGGAGTCTACCTGATTATAATCGGGCTCACCGTGACGGATAAAAACAATTTTCATAGTCTAATTCCTTGTTGTTACCTTTTTCCCTTTTGCCTTTTCAAGTCCTCTTTGATAAAGTATCTCGGTTGCAAAGGCAAGCTTGGTTATTACATTTTCCTTGGTGGGGTAGCAATAAAACGAATCCTTTTCGGTTGAAATATCCAAGCAATCAAAGGGCTTTATATAACAATAATCATATTCAATATGCAGACTGTTTGTTTCCATAGGAGTGCGTTCTATTCTGTAATCCTCGCCGTTATAGTGCCCCTCTAAAATAAAGCCATTTTCAGCATTATGAGTAAGCTTTGCTTTGCCAAGCTTCATAAATCTCCAACAACGGGGCAAAGAATAAACCTCAACATCATCTGTGAAGCTGTACTCACCCTTTTCAATCTGCTCCTCAACCTGAGTTCTTTGCCATCTGAACCAATCGGGAATGTGAGAAAACTCGGTTTCGCCCTCTATAGCCTCAAGGTTTCCGTTCTCATTCCAGTTCCAACGCTTGCCGCAAGCCTTACAAAAAAGCTCACTACCCTTGGAATCCATTTTTGATTCGGTCATACAATGGGGGCACTGATAAAGCACCTTATGAAGTCCCTCTGCACGGAATGGCTCCTTTATAAGAATTCCGTTTTCCTTTTGATAACGGTAATCATCATATTCCAATGCGTTTTTTATAGCCTCGTTAATCTCCTCCACCGACATTGCTTTTACCTGTTCAGCAGTAAGAATCTGGGTCATAGTGGTATGAAGAGGAACCTTGCGTTTTTTTCTGAAGTTCCAAAATGGGGAATGAAGATGGTTGCCGTGATGCACTACTGCCACAACCGGCGCCTTATTAAGCTTAACAAGCTTACCTAAAGCCTCCGGCATATACGAGGTAACTCCCGCGGGAGAATAACGAGCCTCCGGATACATTGAAAGAATATCACCATTTTTTATTACTTTATTAATAGATTTTATAAGGTGCATATCTCGGGTATATTTGCGTGTGCAGATAGCCCCTATAAGCTCTAAAAGAAATGGACGACGGTAATAACCATCAATACTTACCACATTATTTACTCTGTGCGGCAGAGTACCCATTGCGGCAAGTTCAAAATCAATAAAATACATATGATTGCTAAGCATAAAATACGGCGGCTTCAGACCCTCCATATTAATTTTTTCAACCCTGTATTTTTTGCCAATAAGCATTATTTTGGAAAGCAACCATATAAGCCATACGATTATAAGGGGTTGTCTTATGGGGTATTTTGCGGTGTTGTAGGTTTTTTTGTTTTTATAATTAACTTCCTTGTTCATAAAAATATCACATCCTATTAATAAATTATATACTATTGGCTTATATAAATCAACATTTTTAATTTTTCAACATTAATTACCTTGAAAGGCAAATTTTATTTTGATATAATTAATATACATAAAACAGGTTGGTGATATTATGACAGCTTTATATATAGCCTTAGCAGTTATGGGCGGAATTATATTTTTAATTTTGCTTATATCCTTTGTTTGCTTTTTAATGGCATTTTATGCTCCCAGGCAAAAGAAAAAGCAGGAGTTTGAAATTCCACCGGGGAAAATTTATGAGCCTTTCAGAGATATTATGATTAAGTGGATGAAGGAAGCCGCGGCAATGCAACCAAAAGAGGTTAGCATAACCTCCTTTGACGGGATTACCCTTTACGGAAAATATTATGAATATTCCAAGGATGCCCCTATTGAGCTTATGTTCCACGGTTACAGAGGCAGTGCCGAAAGGGATCTTTGCGGCGGCGTTCAACGATGCTTTACCCTTGGCAGAAGCTGTTTGATAGTTGACCAACGCACCGCAGGAAAAAGCGGTGGCAGAGTAATAACCTTTGGTGTTAAAGAGAGCCGCGACTGCCTTAAATGGATTGATTACATAATTGAAAATATAAATAGGGATGCAAAAATAATAATAACAGGTATTTCTATGGGGGCGGCAACCGTTACCATTGCGGCGGGCGAAAAGCTACCGCCGAATGTTATAGCCGCTCTTGCCGATTGCGGATACACATCTGCAAAGGATATAATAAAAAAGGTTGTAAGGCAGTTGCATTTGCCGGCAGATATTGTTTACCCCTTTATAAAGCTTGGCGCCAGAATTTACGGCGGCTTTGATTTAGAAAAATACTCCCCCATTGAAGCAATGAAAAACTGCACTATTCCCATAATTTTTATTCACGGAACTACTGATGATTATGTTCCCTATGAAATGAGCGTAAAAAATTTTGATGCCTGTACCCACAGCATTAAGAAAATGGTGAGCGTAGAAAACGCAGGGCACGGACTTGCTTATCTTGTAGATACAGAAGGATATTTTAACGCAATAAGAGATTTTGATGAAATGATGCTGGCTAAATAGAGAAAAACGCCTTGCTTTTGCGGCTGTATGACCACAAAAACAAGGCGTTAATTATATAATTTTAAATTGTTTTATAATTATTTATCAAGACCGTTAGCTTTGGTATTGATTTCTACGAGTGCGTCGGCGATGAACTGCTCCACAGATTTTGCGCCTAAATCGCCATCCTTACGGGAGCGAACAGAAAGTGTGCCCTCCTCTACCTCATTATCACCCATAACAAGCATATAGGGAACACGCTGCATTCTGGCCTCACGAATCTTGTAGCCGATTTTTTCATTACGGTCATCAAGCTCAACACGCATACCAACCGCTTCAAGCTTTGCCTTAACCTCATTTGCATAGTCGAAATGACGGTCGGCAATAGGCAAAAGTTTAACCTGAACAGGAGCAAGCCAAAGCGGGAATGCGCCTGCATATTTTTCAATAAGCAGAGCCAAAGTACGCTCATAACAACCAATGGAAGTACGGTGGATAATGTAGGGATGCTTTTTGGTACCATCTTTATCTACATATTCCATACCAAATTTTTCGGCAAGCATCTGGTCAACCTGAATAGTAATAAGGGTATCCTCCTTACCGTGAACATTCTTAATTTGAATATCAAGCTTAGGACCATAGAAAGCCGCCTCGCCAATACCGATTTTATAGGGAATTTCAAGATGGTCAAGAATTTTGCCCATAATACCCTGAGCCTCATCCCACTGCTCATCGGTACCGATATATTTTTCTCTGTCATCGGGATCCCACTGTGAAAATCTGTAAGAAACATCCTCATAAAGTCCCAAGGTTTTAAGCATATAGATTGCAAGCTCTAAGCAACCCTTAAATTCATCCTCTAACTGCTCAGGAGTACACATTAAATGACCCTCAGAAATAGTAAACTGACGAACTCTTATAAGACCGTGCATTTCGCCCGATGCCTCATTACGGAAAAGGGTTGAAGTTTCATTATAACGAAGGGGTAAATCGCGATAGGAACGGGCTCGATTTAAATATGCCTGATATTGGAAGGGGCAGGTCATAGGACGAAGCGCAAATACCTCGTCATCCTTTTCCTCATCGCCCAAAACGAACATACCGTCCTGATAATGATCCCAGTGACCCGAAACCTTATAAAGGTCAGACTTTGCCATAAAGGGAGTTTTGGTAAGCAACCAACCGCGTTTTTGCTCCTCATCCTCAACAAAACGCTGTAAGAGCTGAATCATACGGGCGCCCTTAGGCAACATAATGGGCAGACCCTGACCTATTAAATCAGAGGTGGTGAAAAGCTCCAACTCGCGACCAAGCTTATTATGGTCGCGTTTTTTAGCCTCCTCCAATGCTGCCAAATGCTCCTCTAACTGAGATGCCTTGGGGAAAGCGGTACCGTAAATGCGCTGAAGCATTTTGCGGTTGGAATCGCCACGCCAATAGGCACCTGTTGCCGAAAGAAGCTTGAATGCCTTAACGGGTGCAGTAGACATAAGATGTGCGCCTGCGCAAAGGTCGGTGAAATCGCCCTGAGAATAGAAGCTGATTTCCTCACCCTCGGGAAGCTCCTCTACAAGTTCTACCTTGTAGGGCTCATTTTTTTCGGTGAAGTATTTTATTGCCTCCTCGCGTGACATAGTAAAGCGCTCTAAGGCAATATCTTCCTTAACGATTTTTTTCATTTCGCCCTCAATTTTTTCAAGCATTTCGGGGGTGAACATAACATCGGTATCAAAATCGTAATAAAATCCGTTATCAATAGCGGGTCCAATAGCCAGCTTAACATTGGGGTAAAGGCGTTTTACTGCCTGTGCCAAAATATGTGATGCAGTATGACGGAAGGTCCACTTACCGTAATCATCATCAAAGGTTAAAAGCTCTAAAGCGCAGTCCTCAGTAAGTGGGGTGCGAAGGTCGGCTTCCTTACCGTTTACGGTAGCGGCGCAAACCGCCTTTGCAAGACCTGCTCCAATTGATTTTGCCACCTCATAAGGGGTAATACCTGAATCGAATTCCTTAACGGTACCGCCCTTTAAAGTAATGTTAATCATTATTCATCATCCTCCAAAAGATTATATAAAAAACAAAAAAGCCTCCATCCACTAATGGGATGAAGGCATAGTTTATGCATCCACGGTTCCACCCAAATTGCGCAAACGCGCCACTTGATGAAACAATTACCAATTGTTTGGTATTGCTTGCAAGGTTTATAACGCAACCAAAACGGCCGCCTTAAATTCGGTCGGCACTCAGGGGTGGTCTTCGTTTTTAAAACTCACCACGCAGGCTCTCAGCAAATTACCCGCGCTCTCTGATGGGGCTTACACAAAACTACTCTTCCCTTCAACGCATTAATCATTTTAATTATGATACACCAAAAATTTAAAAATGTCAAGGATTTTATTACGAATAGGTATTACAGCAGGTTTATGAATAAAATCAATAAAAAGTTCATCTGCAAAAATTTTTAAAATTAAATTTTATATAATTTTGTTGTTAATTTATATAAATAAGCTTACCTTAGTCGGAGCATTCATAATCAGTTAGGCTTTTTATTATCCTTGTTAGTTTTAACCTTTTCGGTAAGCTTTTGTTTGTTGCCCTTTTCATCTACAACATAGGTGTTTTCAAGCTGGGCTACAAGGCTACGCTTATAGGATTCAATATATTCTCTGCGAAGCTCAGCCTGCTCGGCCTTTTCTTCATCGGTAAGGCCTTCGGCCTTTTGCTTTCTTGCAAGCTCATTTATTCTTTTAATTTTATCCTCAGTCATTATCTTTACCTCTGTTTAGTTTTTTTATTCTTTTTTGCTGACGCACATCAGTACCCAAAAACTTTTTTATAACATAGCAACCAATAATTCGTGATGCTACCCTGTTATTATATTTTTCAGCAAGCTCCTCCATAGTTAGATTTGTGCTTATTATTGTTGGCTTTGCCGTTAAAATTCTTGAATTTATTATGTTATATATAAGGGAATGGGAATAAGCGGTTAAAAATTCTGTACCCAAATCATCCAAAATAAGAAGGTCACAATCTAAAACATCGTCAAGAACGGGGGTATCTGAATTGTAAGAAAAATGCTCCTTTTCCAGCTTTTGAATAAGGTTCTGTGCAGGAGAATAAACAACCCCCAAACCTTTTTCCAATGCGGCACCCGCTATTGCAAGAGAAAGATGTGTTTTGCCCAAGCCGGTATCTCCAAAAAATAAAACGCTTTCAGATTTTGAATTTAAGTTTTTTGCATAATCCTTTGCAAACTCAAAAACCTTTTTCATTGCTTTTTTGTTTTCATCACTATAATAGTCCAAATTAAAATTGTCAAAACGGCTGTCATTAATAGGCATTAATTCTGAAAGTGCCGCAAAAGACAATTCCTTAGCCCTTTTTAAAACACACTTACAAAGGGTTGAACCAACATATCCCGTATCGGAACATTTTTCACAGTTAGGGATATACTCCTTAAAATCCACCTGCTTTTTAAGTTCTGCCTGCTCCTTAACCAGAGCGTTGAATTTTGCCTGAAGTGCGTTAAGCCGCTCTGTATTTCCTGAAAGGGCGGTTATACCCAAAAGACTGCCCAACTGCATAAATTGGGTTTCAATCTCTTTAAGGCGCGGCACCTTATCAAATATTTCAAGCTTTTGCTTTTCATAAATTTGCTGCGCTTTGTTTCCCTTTTCAATTACTTCATCCAGCGCCTTTTTTATGTACTGTTTATTATATCCCATTTTTATTCCCCATTAATTATTTGATCTATAAGCGACCAGTCAATGCTTCCACCATTGCCCTTTTTGGGTTTTGATTTTGACTTTGAATCGGACTTGGATTTAGACTTTGAATCTGTAGATTCTTTAGGTTCCTCGGACTTATTCTCTAAATCCTCTACAGAATTTATTCCTTGCTTATGCCAATCGGTAAGCACTGTTTTTATGTACTTTATATTGTATTTACCAAGCGAATCCACACATATATCATATGCTCTTTTTAAAAGAGCGGTAGGCATTTTCCATTCAAATATGCATTTAACCGCAAGCTTGGACTCGGTTTCGCTGGGTGAACGGGTATCCAACCCAAAAGCGGCTCGCATTTTATGCCAGGCTGTACGGGAATTATTAAGCTCCACTATTCTTTTTTCGGCGGCAACTATAGTATCTATGCCATTTTCCACCCAATCTTTTGCTATTTTTTCAATATAGCTTATATTAACCTTATCAGCCTGAACGGCATACTCCAAAACCATAAGAATCAACGAAGCATCCATACCCAAATCATCATAAATCCAAACAAGGGCAGAGCTTTCACTTTGCTTTAACATTCTGCCGAATTTTTGTTGCGCCTCATTAAGCAAAAAGGCAATTTCGGGACATTCCATCCCCCTTTGTGCAACCTCTTTTCGGTCGGGTCTGGGAGCCTTTGGCGGTGCAACCTTTGTGATTTTGGGTGCCGATGGCTGTGCAACAAAAACAGGCCCTTCACAATCTATAAATCCAAGCTCCTTCCAAAACATCAGAGCATCATTAATATCCTCTTCGCTTACCGAAAAAAGCTCAGCCATATAGGATGGATTTATTTCCTCATCGTATGTATGTCTCAGGCAATAAAGAATTACTCTTAGTTGCAGGGCACCTGCCAATTTTAAATGCGAATCTACTATTTCACTAGGTACAGAAAATGGCGGGGTTTTAAAATCCTTGCGTACTTTAAAATTCATTACAGCAGGCTCTCCTTTACATAGATTTATATAATATAATTCAAGACTTGTCTTATTAGTATAACAAATTTTTTTTAGTTTGTAAACCAAGGAATTTTTGGTTTTTTCCTTATTATTTTACTCAAAACACTACCTATTGACAAATGATGCTTTTACAAATAATGCTTTCCACAAAATGTGGTAAGTATAAAAATTTCTTGATTTTTTCAAACTGCTATTGTATACTGATTTTGGTGATTTATATGAAGGGTATTATTTTTGATTTTAACGGAACTTTGTTTTTAGATTCCCCTTTTCACGAAAAGGCTTGGCGCAAATACGCTAAGGAACAGCTTGGCATTGAAGTTACAAAAGAGCAATATTATCGCTATTTTCACGGCAGTACTAATCCGATTATATATGAACAGCTTTTTAAAAAGCCTATTCCAAAGGAATTGATTGGTGTTTTTGGTGAAGAAAAGGAAAGGCTTTACCGCGAGCAATGTCTTGAAGAACGAAATACCCTTAGCTTTGCCGAGGGCGCTTATGAGCTATTGGATTTTTTGGGCAAAAACAATATTCCACACGCAATAGCAACATCCTCTGAAATAAACAATGTTAATTTTTTTAAAGATTTGTTTGACCTTGACCGTTGGTTTGGCGGTGGCAGAATTATATATGATGACGGCACCGTAAAGGGCAAGCCTCACCCCGATTTATACCTAAAAGCCGGAGCAAAGCTTAGTGTAGATATGAAGGACCTGATTATTGTTGAGGATGCTTGCGCAGGTGTTCAGGCAGCAAGAGCATCGGGTGCGGGACTTGTTGTAGGGATTTGTCCCGACGGCAAGGATAAATTTGTAGGTGCTGAATACACCGACCTTTTGATTAAAGATTTTACCGAGCTTGATTTTTCACTTTTTGAATATTAAGAGCGATTTTGTCAATACTCCCAAATAAGGGGGTAATAAAAATGAATAACAAAACACCTTATTTTGATTCAAACGCTTCTAATGAGATGAACATTTACTTTGATACTTTGCCAAAAAATGTTCAGGAAACCATTATTCAGGCACACGGCAATGTAGGTTCTTTGGAGGAACTAAAAAGCATTGCAAATAACCTTATGGCAAAATAGTTTTTTAAAAAAGTCCTTTTAGGGCTTTTTTATTTTAATATTTATGATATAATAATCATCAAAGGAGGATGAAAATATGTTAGAAAACAAAAAGTTCAACCAAAGCTTTAATAAAAATGTAAATTTTGATTATCTTTTATATCTTCCAAAAAACTATAACAAAAATGAAAAATTCCCTCTTCTTGTATTTTTACACGGTGCGGGCGAACGCGGCGACGATGTTGCTCTTGCGGGCAGACACGGCCCCTTTAAATATGCCAAAGAGGGAAAGGAATACCCATTTGTTATGGTTGCCCCGCAGTGCAAAAAGGATAAATACTGGGGTAATTATTTAGAAAGTCTTGATTTGTTTTTAGACGAAATAATAAAAAAATACAATATTGATGAAAGCCGAATTTACCTTACAGGACTTAGTATGGGCGGCACCGGCACCTGGCACTGGCTAATGGCAAATCCCGAACGATTTGCCGCGGCGGCTCCCGTTTGTGGAGCGGGTATATGTTGGTATGCCTGCCGAATTGCACATAAGCCAATTTGGGTGACCCACGGCGACAACGACCAGACCGTAGCCTACTTTGAAAGCGTTAATATGGTGGAGGCTTTAAAAAAATCGGGCGGCGAGCCTGTTTTTACAACACTTGAGGGTGTTGGTCACAACGCTTGGGACTATGCCTATACCGATGAGCTTACCGAATGGTTTTTAAAACATACGCTTTAATAAAATTCAATTAATAAAAGCCGCAGTTCGCGTTATAGCTTGCAAACTGCGGCTTTTAATTTACTGTTTTATCTATTCTTCAGCAATTTTTTGGTTTCGGCATAAACAAAGCTTGGATTTAATCCCTTTAGCATAAGCTTGTTGAAATCTCTTATTTGAGGCATTATAAAGCCTATTATAAAGTTGGTGAAAATTTGGGTAATAAGTGATGCTATTGCTGCGCCCTGTACCCCCCATATTGGAATCAAGGCAAGGTTAAGGGCGATATTTCCCAAAGCACCCGACATATTTATTATCCAAAGGTATTTATGCTTTTCTTCTGCCAATATCCATATATTTCTCACAGAGCCCATATACGAAAAAGTAGTATACCACACCAATACCATTAAAATACCAGCTGACTGGGCATAATCCTCGCCGTAAAGGATGTAAACAATTAAATCAGAAAACAGAGTCATACCAAGGCTTTGCAGTAATGAAAGGTAAATTATTATTGCAGATAATATACCCACTTTTTTGCCGTAATTTGTACTGCCTGCCTTTTTGGATTCAATTATACTTGGGCGGAAGGAATCAATTATAGCAGCGAATATAAAGCCTGTAAGCCCTGCAGACGCAACCGCCGCTGAATATTGACCTACGCCGCTATCGCCAACCATAAATTTAAGCATAATTTTATCGGTCTGAGCAAAAATTGTTACCATCATACCGGATATTATGTAATAACGGCTTTTTGATAAAAGCTCCTTTCCCCTTTTTATGGAGAAAGTTAGCTTTTGTCCGCCAACCCTTTTATAAATAAACAGCAACACAACTGCAATTATAAAAAAGTCAATAACCTGCGCCACCGTAAACCAATATATATTTTTGCGAGTTATAAGAAGTATTGTTTTATATATTGAAACTACTATATAAGCAAACAGCATTGTAAGGGATGTGTATTTTGATATAAGCTTTGCCTGAAACCAATATTGCACCATTTCCAGCGCTTGGAAAATAAGACTGGTGCTATACAACAAGCAAACAATAACGGTTGTTTTTTCATCCCCGTTTGCTATAACGGTGAAGGTGGTTATTCCGATTATACACAATATAGATGAAATAACACTCATTCCTATAGCGGTACCCATAGTCTGGCCTTCTTTTTCAGGCCTGTCCACAATCTCCTTAACTAAAGTGGACCTCATTCCCAACTGCATAATAGGAATACAAAAGGCCGCAATAGAGGCTGCGTAATTAATAAGTCCGTAATTTGATGGGCCCAAATAGCGCGCCGATAACATATTTATAACCAATTGCAGTACAGATTGAACTATTTTACAGCCAACAATCCATACGGTATTGTTAATAACTTTATTACGCACTTAAAGCACCCCCAAAATAGCCATTATAAAAAAGCCGTTATTAAAAGCTTGTTATAATTATAAAAGCTATGTTTCTTTTAAAGAATTTTCATTGTCTGTTTTGCTTAACAGCACAAACCCTGCAACCAAAATAAATAAGCCTTGACAACCTGCAAACAAAGCCGCTTCTGCCATACCCATAATAATACAACAGATAAATCCCAGCATATATAAATTAGAAATATTGTTTTTATATGCGCGGCCGTTATTATAAATAATATATGCTATTAAAATAATTGTACCAATAAGCGCTATAATTCCGTAAGATACCCATATATCCAAATGCGTGTTATGTGATTGACGGATTACGGAAGCGCCATAATTACCCGTTAAAGGATATTCTAAAATTTCGGCAATTGCATCATTCCACACAATATTTCTGGTATCTAATTCTTTTCCGCTTTCGGTAAGAAATGAAAAAATACCTAAGTTGCTGATAATAAATAACAATAATTTATATGCTGCAACAAATATTATGGGCCACGCCGCTATAAAAGCGCTTGATGCCATACCATAAGACCGCTTTGGTCTTTTTATAAATAACATAACTATAAATATAACAAAAAACACTAAAAGCGTTAATATAGCATTGCGGGAAAGGGTTTGAAAAACGAAATAAGACATAAATAACACTAAAGCTATATGAAAAAGCTTTAAATATATTTTATTTTGTTTTTTGGCTAAAATAGAATTATAAATAGCGTAAACCAAAAAATGCATTGCTGCGAAATTAGGATTATCAAAATGAAAATATAAAAATTTCATTCCCAAAAGATTGTATATATAAAGCTCATTGTACTTTATAAAATAAAGCAGAACCAGCGCTACAGAAGCGCAAGAAACCGATATTTCTATAAATCTTATTGTTTTTATATCAACTTTAAGTCTGTTTACAGCAACAAACAACACAAGTGTAACTATAAAAATTATAAACTTTTTTATTGCGGTTATTTCAAAAGAATCATTTGAAATTAATACCGAAATTAAAACACTTACCAGTGAAGAAATTGCTATTATCAGCAACAACACAATATCATTTTTATATCTGCCTTTTGAAAGGGTTAATACAAAAAGCAAAACCACTAAAGGAAAAATGCAAACATATAAAACTGAAAGTACAATACTAAATTGAAGTACATTAAGCACACAAATTAAATTAGCCAGCAGAAACAATGCTTTTAATATTCCTGTTGGAGATATAGCCAGTTTCATTCAAACCTCCTGTATATTTCCATATAATTTTCTATCATTTTTTCGGTAGAATAAACCGACGCTGCTTTACGGGCAATTTCTTCCCGTTCAACATTAGTATTCCACAACCATTTTTTTGCGCCTTCCATAATACCCTGGAAATCATTTTGAGCATAGAAATCACTATACTCTTTAATAGTAATTTGTTCCGGCCCGCCCGCCTTAAAGCCTATAACGGGTGTGCCGCAGCAAAGACTTTCTGCAACAACCATAGAAAAGGTTTCACTTTTACTGAACAATACCGTCAGATCCGCACCCGAATAATACTGTGAAAGCAAATTTTGATCTTCAATATCTCCAAGCAAGGTAATATTTGACGGTAGCTTATTTTCAATGTTATATCTGCCGGCAACAATAAAACGAACCGGCATATCCTTCATAGCTTCTGCTAAACGAATAAGCCATATGCCACCCTTTAAATCATCCTCTTTATCGGTAAAGGATGCCGTAACATGAAGGATTATTTTTTCACCCTTGTTTTGGCTAAGCTCTGCAATTGATGCTTTAGCCGAATACTTAAAAATGCTTGTATTAACGCCGTTATAAACGCATAGGGCGTTTTTATCACCAAGAATTGGCGACTGTTTTACACGACCCAGCAGCCAGGGTGAAACGGCTGCTACCACTAAATTTTTATTAAATCCCAAAAATGCCTTTTGCATTTTTTTAAACGAATAATTAGTTCTATCAAAAAACAAGCTCTGAGTTTCACTTTTAAGTCTGGGGCAATTGCCACAGCCGGTGAGCCAACCGTTACAATCCACAGCACTGCCGCAATTAGCAGTGTACATAAATTCTGCGTGAAGGGTAAGAACGGTAGAAATACCGCTTTTTTTAAGCCAGGTTATAAGTTTGTAAATATTTACCCAATAACCGTTTATGCACTGAAGATGCACAACATCGGGTTTTTCCTTTTTTATAATAGAAATAATTCGCCTTGTTGTAATACCTGCGCCGCCATACATAATTCCGTTAAGGCAGGCTCTTGCGTGATTGAATTTTGCCCCTATCTCACTACAAACCTTATAAACCGATGGGGCATTTACCGTAGTACCGCGTCCGTAAAGGACAATGGAATCTTCACCCTTATCAAGGTAGGCTTTATGAAGGATTTCGGTTAATTTACCTGTACTTCCCTTAGGATAAACACAGTTAAGCTGCATTATCTTCATTTATAAGCCCCCTTTTTTATAAGATCAGATTAATTTAAGCATACACCCGAGAGGAGTTTCCCCTCGGGTGTAATATTAATTATTTTATATTAGTTTTAACGCTGAATAACCGTAATGGAATTAAACATCCCAGCCTGCAAGGCGCTGTGCAAATATGTTAACATCCTGAAGGTCAACCTTGCCGTCACCGTTCATATCAAGGGCAAGACTGTTAATGCTGAGATTATCCCAATCTGCCATATACTGTGCAATGGTAACAAGGTCCTTAAGATTTATTTTTGCATCATCATTAACATCATCAACCTCAGGGATATAGCAATTTATACTTGAGCTTGTTGCATAACTATGAGCATAAGAGCCTTCAATAGCATTGATAGTAAGATTATCTACCTCATTAAATGCAGTCTTATCAATAGAAGAAACAGTCTTAGGAATTGTAATGGTAAATCCACCAACAAGATTACCGTTTTTAATAAAGCTGGTACCATACAAATACATAAGTCCTAAAGGTAAATCAACAGATTTAAGATTAAGCATCATACCCATTCCGTAAGCCTTAATTTTTTCAAGCTTACTGCCTCTTTCAAATTCAACCTTTGTTACATGGTCAAGGTTGTATAAAAGACGGGTACCGATAGTTGTAATATTTTTTCCAACAAAAACAGATGTTGGCTTAGATCTATAGTTTACATACCAAGGAATAGTACCAACACTAAGGTAATCCTCAGTTTCGCCTTCGCCGTCGAAAATCATACGGCCATCTTTAAGCATAACATAAACTACATTATCCTTGCCGTATCTACCGCAAGTACCTGCAAGAAGAACGGTTTCATCTTCAACAAACAAGCCATCCTCAAAGGTGCAGTCATAACCGCAAAGCTTTTTAACACCATCCCAAGCATAGCCGTTATCATCAAAGATGTAATAATTATCAACTATCTTTGTAAGACCTGTAACATAATTATTGCTTACAAAATACATTGTTTTACCGTCACGGGTCTCATGGAAGCCTTCAAAAATAGCGCCTTCCTGATATACACCCTCGTCATCAAATGTATACATTACGCCATCAATAAACTGAGGACCGGTAAGCTTAACGCCATCAAGATAGTAATAGGTATCATCTACCCAACCGTCGGCAATAACTAAACCGTCAACATATGTTTTGCCGTCTTCATAAATGCCGTTGTAGAGTTTGCCGCAAGCACATTTTAAGGTACCGTCTACAAAGCTATAGCTATGACCTGTTGCGGGAGTAACGGTACCCCATTCAACAACAGAAGAACAAACCTCACAGTAGGTTCTGCCGGAATAGCCATTTGTTACACAATCTGCCTCAGTATCATCCATAGCCTGCTCTGTATGAACATGATATGTGTTGTTGGCAAAATAGGTTTTATCCATTTTATACTGATGAATGTATGCCTCGGTATCAATATGAATATTTTCTGCAGAGAAGGTTTCGGTGCCATCATTATAAACAACTTCACCAAGCTCCACCTCAAGATTTACAGAAACAGCAGTAACGGAGCCTTGAGTCCAAGCATCCGCAGAAGAAATTGATGTACTGATACTATTACCGCAATACTCCCAAACACGAATAGGAAGACTGGCGACTACTGCATTTCCGCTTATATCACTGCCATTATTTGTGAGTACAACGGTAATGATATTATCTTTTTCATCTGCAATGCTTGCATAGTAATACTCAATATCATAGTTATATGCTAACTCAGAATAAGCAAGCTCCCAGGTGTGCATTGTATCTAAATCAAGCTTTAATGTTATTGTATTTACATTTTCTGCATTGTTAGCAACAACATCAACCCAGTATACCGAGCCGGTAAGTGCGGTTGTTATTTCGGGATTTTTAGGAACTACATTAACTGCAACATCCGTTCCGCTAACAGAAACATAACGAACAGCTTTACTCACATTACCCATAGCATCTGCAATTTCATAAACAACGCGGTGAACGCCTGCGCCTAATTGCACATCGGCGCTGGTAAGTCTGCCGTTTTTATAGGTTGCAGAAACTTCTTTACCGTCAACATAAACTTTTGCAGAATTTGCATCTATAGATACATTATCAGAAACCAATGCCGAGAATACTGTATTGCTGCTATTAAGATTAAGTGTTGTACCTGCAGAAACGCTCATATCACTATCGGCAGAAATGTCTTTTGCGTATGTTGCCGAGAAAACAGGTGCAATTCTATCAGCAACAGCTTCAGAATAGTCAACTGTAACATCATCAATATAATAGGTAATGTCACCAAAATATGAGGATTCATCACCTGCGTTACCGCTGTTTGTTACATAGAATTTAAGGAAGAAGTTTCTCTTATAGCCTTGTGAAGCAGCAACAGATGTTGCATCTTCAATATAGGCAATGCTCTTAGAAATCGGTACAGAAAGATAATGCCAACCGGAATACTCATTGCCATTAAAATAATCATTTAGGCAAAGGTCGGGAGTTGTTCTCTGCTGAACACCATTATCATTATACCAAACATAATTAAGGGCAATCTCTGTTTGGGTTGCTTCCTCAGGAACATAAACCCACATACCAATTGCTGTTGCGTTTTCAAGAAGGATTCGGTCACCTACCCAAGTAATAGAGTTTGCGTTATAACCTTCGCTTCCATCAACATGTTGATAAACCGGCATATGAACAGCCAATGCAGATTCACCATTATGAACCATACCGTTTTCGGCGGTTACAATGGATATATCACTATAATAAGGATATTTTCCCTCATGATCTTTAATTACCCAGTTATCAAGATTTGCGCCATCTGTGCCCTCTTCAAAACTGAATATAACCTCTGAACCCTTACCAACAGTTAAAGGTATTGTTTTAAAAACATTTTCATCTGCATTGAGCGTAACTGTTATATTGGTTGTGCCACCCGTTTCGCCTGCTGTATACTGATTTGAAGTTAATGTTCCAAAGGAATTATCTTCAACAGTAATTGTATAATCATCAGGCTTTAAGGTTACATCAAATACACCATAAGTAGCGCTTATATTTAATGTAACTGTTTCTCCAAATGGTACGGTATATGCCTCAGCACCGCCAAAAGAAATAGCATCAGGAACCACTATATTAACAGTTGCACTGCCCTTTACAGCACCATCGTACATAAGCTGAGCTGTTACCTCACCAACAGTACCATTAGATGTGAAAAGGCCATTTTCATCAATACTGCCCATTGTTTCATCAGAAAGCTGCCAATAAGCATCTTCCGGAATATCAGCAGGACTACCAACCAGGTCGGTACCAACTGCAGTAAACTGAACAGTGCTTTCGGGGGTATAATACTGATTATCTGCTTCTACATGAGCTCTTACAAATTCACCTGTAGAAGGAGCGGTAGAAATAACCAAAACACCGTGAGTGGTTGCACGAGGTGCACCATCAGAGGGAGAGCAGTTAAGAGTCATTTCCTCACCGGGACGCTGAGAAAAGAACTGAGAAGATCCGCCACCGTCACCGTTTATAGCATAAACGCAACCGAGTTTGAGCATAGCTTCGCTCATCTCATAGTTGTTAAAGCCTGTGGAATAAGGAGCCTGTCTACCATCATTCATTACCATAATGATAGAGCCATCTGCCTTAATACCAATCATTGAACGAGAAGCGCCTTCACTGGTATGCTCCTCAGTTGTATAAACCATTTTGCCATCCTTTACAAGGAAACCGAAGTTTGCAGGAATAACCTGCTCCTCCCAACCTGTGATAGCATCGGCAGTAGAGCGAATCTGAGTTTTAGGAATATCAGCAGGTCTTGATACACCATCTTTTTCATCAAAGTTAATAACCAAACAGGTCTGTGCGCCAGAAGTGTTACCTTGGCTATTGGTATATTGAACACCGTCAAGAATCATATAACCTAAAGGCTCGCCGACTAATTCGGGATGCTGAGCGTAGTAATAACTATTATACCAGCTAAGACTGATATTCATACCTGCAACAACATTGCCATAGCCGTTTGCCTCAGCAAATTCTATCTGCTTATCCATTGTTTGCACACCGTAATTACCGGGGGTAGGAATCATTCCTTTTGTACTGGGGATAACCTTAGTGTACTCATTATGTATGTCCACCTCAACAACATGCATAACCTGGCGTCTGTCACCGGCATCGTTATTAATAACGATTTCCGATTCAGAAACACCGGGGGCAAGCTCCCAATCTTTTTTGGAGATTACCTTGTAGTAATCGCCATCTTCCTCAGCATACTCAATCGCAAAAACGCTTGCGGGAAGCATACTGATAAGCATAACAACGCTTAGAAAAATTGCTAGAAATTGCTTGCAGAATTTTTTCATACTAAGACTCCTTTTAAAATTTTTATAATATATAAACGAACTATAAAAGCCAAAGCAAATATTAAATGCTATTGATTTTTACAATTCAATATTACCGTCTTGCTTAATATATTCGGTATAAGATTTATTTAAATCCATTACAGAATAAAAATGGTGCCCAACCTTTTGCTCTTCAGGCAAATCTGCCCGCCAATCTCCGTACTTTTGGGTTAGGTATTCATCATACTTTTGGGGAACACTTACTTTAATTCCCTCAAATTCCATAATAGCTCCGTCACCGTAATGTTCTTTAGGGGAATATTCCAGTTTTCCCTGCCAATTACCGTGATTACACCAAATTTCAGAGGTTTTTGCGGGATATGATGAAATCATTTTTTCAAACCTTGCAACTATTTTTGCAGTTCTTTTATGAACACCGAAAAATCTGAAAATCTTTCTTAAAATCTTCACTTTTAAAGTGCAGTCACTTTCAAAATTTGAAGAAAGTAAAAGGTCATAAAAAACTTTTTTTATTTCAATTTTTCTTTGTACCGCTCGATTTGTTGGATAACCGTCTAAGGGAAAAACATCAATATAAACACCGTGATTTATTTTAAACTTAGCAACCGACTTTTCAAAATATGCCGTATTTGAATTTCTTATTTTAGCAAATACGCGCGGATATTCAGGATCTGTTTTGTAGGTTTGAAGAAAAAAGCCTTTGGGCAACAGTTCCCCCGCTTTACTGCAAAAGATTTCATAATCCTCCCTTGGAAGGGCGACATCAACATCATCATCCCAAGGAATAAAGCCCTTATATTTAACTGCTCCAAGAGCGCTACCGCAAACAAGATAATAGGTAAGACCCAGTTTTTCACATATCTCTATAAAACACTTTAATAATTCAAACTCTTTTTGTTGAAGCTCGTTCATATTTTCTCCTGTATTTTCTCGAAAATAGATAACAATCGCTTGCTATTTTCTAACGAATTATGGTAAGTTTGAGCGGTTTTAACAGCATTACACGCTACTGACTCTCTTGCCTTTTTATCAAAAAAGGCTTTGCGAAGTGCATTTTCAATTTCATCCTTAGATGTTGCAACAACAGCACATTCATTTGAAATTAAATATTCAATGGAGGCAACGGCTGATGGTCCGTAAGCCACAAACGGAATACCCGATGCCAGACTGTCTGCTATTTTTGTGGAGACGGAATGTTTGACAGCATCAATACTTTCTTCATCAAATGCCTCAATATGCAAAAGTATTTCAGAAGTAAGCAAAGCCGACTTAAAGGCATCGCCCGAAATAAAGGGACAAATATTTACAGACTTAATATCCGAAAAAGCGCCTAATATATTGGGATTTTTTTCGGCTGTGTATATATTAAGCTGCAGATTGGTACCTTCTGTTTGATTTATTAAATCAAGAGTCATACCAATATCTGCAAGGGAAAGATGCCTATTACAACTGAGGTTGCCAAAATAAGATAGCTTTGTAGGGGATTCTGATATTTCAGGATTTTTTTCAAAAACAAAATCACTACCCGTCATTATTGTTGCAGTTGAAACACCAAACTCCTTAGAATAGCTGTTTTTTATAGCATCACATATAACCACAAGCTTTGATGTAGCCTTCATTAATTTGCGAATTTTCTTTTTTAAAAGACTAACTCTGAATGATGCTATAAAGGATCTGGGCTTGTTTACAAAATAATAATCATCGCATATGTAGGAAACTATTGGCAAGCCATACTCTTTAGATATTTTAAGCGCAATATTGTAAATAAAGGTTGCAGGGCCCGGAGCTACAAATATGCAGGTTGGGTTTTCTTTTTTTAACCAGTTTTTTAGATTTTTATTATACCAATTAGCGCATTTCCACATTGCGTCGCGCATAAGCATTCTGATATCATTTTTATTTTTAGGATTTGTGTAAAGCTTTTCGTCATTTGAATTTTCATACATATTATGGCTATGACAATCGGCTTTTACCTCGCCACAGTTTACCCTGAATTTATAGTATGAGCTTAAAACATCCTTATCTGTAATGCGGAAATAAGAAGAGCATAAATCCATATCCGGCAGTGCAGGATAAACATAAAGCTGACACATTTCCTCGCGTTTTAATGAGGAAAGCAAAGAAACCAAGGTTTTGCTCATATTAAACTGCGTGCCAAGTGGGTTATGGCTGATAACTAAAACCTTCATTTTCCGACTCCTGCTTTAGCTATAAATTTTTCTGCGTTTTTTAACACTATAAAAGGTATATCTTAACACTAAAAATGCGGTTGCAAACAAATTATACCCTACCGCTCGGTAAGAATTAAAAAGCATTTTTGCTGATTTAATGCGATTGCCCGATTTTGAATTGGCGGACAGACGATAAATAAGCAAAGGTTCATTAACGCCATAGGCAAATTTGTGTTTTTTTAAAACGGTGAGCCATACATAATAATCCTCATGCATATTATCAGCAGGCATTTTAATCTCCCGCATAATATCAGTGCGGAGCATTACCGAAGAACAAGACATAAGATTTTTATGCAACAGTTCTTTATATGTAATCCTCTCCGGAGCGGGCATTATATAATTATAGGGTTTTCCGCCCTCATCAATAAAAGATGATGCGGTATAGCAAATAACCATTTCGGGATATTTTTGTAATAAAAGTAACTGTTTTTGTAATTTTTCGGGCTTCCACATATCATCACTGTCCAAAAAGGCAATCCATTCACCCTTTGCCAATTCTACAGCCCGATTTCTGGTGTGTGATACACCTATATTATTTTCATTTTGCAAAAAACGAATTCTGCCATCCATTTTGGCAAATTCCGAAAGAATGGTTGCAGTTTTATCTGTTGAGCCATCATCAATAACAATCAGCTCCCAATCTTTTAATGTTTGAGCCAAAACCGATTTTACCGCAGTGGCAATGGTTTTTTCTGCATTATATGCCGGCATAATAACACTAACCACAACATATCACTTTCTTTCACAAAGGCTATACACTTATTTTATAGCTTTCATTATTTTCGGTAATTATATAAGAAAACTCAAAATCTTCCGTATTTTTATAAATTAACGAACCAAAAGCCTTTTTGGCTATTGATAATCGTAAACGGAGCAATGCTACGGCACAACCTGTTATAACATCAAAAACAATTTTTTTATTTAATGCGCCCGCAATTCCCTTTGCCATTGCACAGGTGGATACATACTCGCGGTTTTGCGGAAAATACAAGCCGTTTAGCTCATTACGAATGGCTAACTCAATAAAAGAGTTCAGGTTGTTTATATGAATCATACTTCTTTGGTTTTTAATTTTTGGAAAAACAGGGGATTTTTTAACAAGCTTTGCAACAAGCTGAAAATTACCCTTACAGCCCTTTCCGTATACCATAGGCGGTCTTAGAATACATACCTTGAACTCTTTATCAGCAAGAAGTTCAATTTCCTGTTCTGCCTGCCATTTAGATATACCGTAATGGCTTTTAGGGGCAGGAGCTGTTTCTTTGGTAATAACCCCTTCGTTTATTCCGTAAACACTCATAGTGCTTAAAAAAATAAACTGTCTTACCCCTTGTGATTTGGCCTTTTTTGCCACCTCAACAGCAAGCTCTTTGTTTACCTTATAATACGATTGAGCATTTTGCTTTGTTTCTTTTTGATGAGCTATACCCGCAACATGAACCACACTATCATAGCCTTCGAAGCTTTTTTCTCTCCAGCCTTCATCGAGCATATCAATGGTATGTACGGTATATTCTTCGTTATAATTTTCTTTTATATGGTTTTCAAAGGATGTACCGATGTAACTGTTAGCACCGGTAATTAAAACTTTCTTCATTTTGAAGTCAACTCTGCTTTCGTTTCCTCTGAATTTATTTCCTGCTCTTGATTACCGCCCTCTACAACTCCGCTGGATTTTAACACTGTCTTTACTGTTTTAAACAGACATTTAATATCCATTACAAGGCCTTTGAATTTTCCCGCGTTAAGCATTTGGGCATATTCACCATCAAACCTTGCCTTAACGGGAATATCCAACTCATCTCTGCCATTGACCTGCGCCCAACCCGTAATACCGGGCTTAACATTATTGGCACCGTATTTTTCTCGTTCCTCCCACAAATCAACCTGATTCCAAAGTCCGGGTCTTGGCCCTATACAGGAAATTTTGCCAACGAACACCTGATATATTTGTGGAAGCTCATCAAGACTGGTTTTGCGAATAAATTTACCCACTCGGGTTATGTATTGTTCGGAATTATCTAATAAATGGGTGGGAATATCATGGGGTGCATCTGCCTTCATACTTCTGAATTTCCACATCGTAAAATAAGATATCTGACCGTTTTTGTTCTCACCAATACGCTTTTGCTTAAACAATACAGGCCCCGAATCATCTATTTTAATTGCAATTGAAATGGTCAGCATTGGTATTGCCAACAAAACGATTGCTATACCTGACAGGATAATATCTATGAACCTTTTTATGACACATTTATACATACGGCTAACAATCTCCAACTGTTTGTATTAAAGTAATAACTACATACCAGTTATTAGGATAATGGACTTGTTTTATCTTTACTGCGTTAAAATACTAGTTTAAATACGCTAATAAAATCCAAAAATATTTGCGCTATTTTTGGATTTTATAAAAATTATCTATTACTATTTTATTTACAGAATCATTATCGGCGTAGAATTCCATAAATTCTGCGCCTTTTTTTGACTCGCCTTCAATGCTTTGGATACCTGTAAATTCATACTCGGTAAACTTTTTTGCTAACTCCTGAAGCTGTGTTACAGATCTGTCAGACAACATATATTCTGACATTTCAAGCGCGGCGGATGCAATAAACTCCTCATCTGCCTTAACGCATTGAAGTACTTTGTCATAAAGCGCACCGATATACTGTTTTTGCCTTTCCATACGGGAAATGTTATCATCCTGCTCCAACCCGCGACGGCTTCGAACATAGCTCAGAGCCTGTTCGCCCATAAGGGTTACCTTCTGCCCCTTTACAAGGGTATCATCCACACCGGTGAAATCATCAAGAACGGTGACCTCAACACCGTCAACCAAATCATTCAATACGGCAACGGCATCCATTTTTAAAGATAAATAATGATTCACCTTAGAATCCTGTAAAAACTCAGAAACTGCATCCATAGTATTGCGGCAACTGATTTCTTTTCCGTTGCCGTATGTATGAGCCAAAGCAATTTGCTTTACATCACTGCTAACCTTGTTACCATTAACACCCAGAATGTTAATATTTGCCATAGTGTCACGGTTAATATGAATAGCACTGAATTTTTTTAAATCATTATCAAAAACAAAAAGCATTAAAAAATCTGCGCTTTGATTATTATTATAAGAATCAGAGCTTAGTTCACCGCTGACTTTATCCAGTCCCATTACCAAAAAGGACTCAACATTTTCTTTTAAAACATATTCGTTTCCGTTAAACTCAACAGTGATTTCCTCTGAATCATATACGGGAAATACACCTTGCTGCTTTTCCCAAATTCTTAAAAGCAGCAAAGCGCCGGAAATTAAGAAAACTATTACAAATGCTATGGTTGCAATTTTAAAGTATTTGCTCTTATTACCTTTTGATTTTCCCATAACAACACCCTATTTTCTATTAAGCGGTGTATTTTTTTGACTTATTCCACATTAAAAGAGCGCCGCAAGCAGAAACAACCATTAAAATACCGTAAACTGCAATACCGGAATTGCCTGCTTCTGTTTCGTTAATACCTGTCTGAGGAGATTTAGTATCATCACCGGTATTAACAACAACTGCATAAGCGCCTAATTCTTTAGCGGTAAACAACAAATTACCGTTTTTAATTGTTGCATCTTCAACAAGCTGCCATTCACCGTTTACATAAACCATTAAAGCAACAAAATTATTAAGGGTGTCAGCCTTAAGGGTTAAGCTTTGGGAACTGAAAGGATCATTACCCTTATAACCTATATTAAACAAATCGCTTACTGCAAGGTTAGAAGGATCTACATTTTTATTGTCGGCCGCATTGTTGAGTTTTTCATTTAAATCAACAAGATTTTCATTGTTTTTAATGGAATCATAAGCGTCCTCGATATCCTTGCGTTCTTCGTCTGAAAGCTTGTCACGATCGGCATATGAATTTATTACTATATCATCGTCACCCTCAACAATTTCAGGTGCAGGGTTTAATGAAGGACTGCTTACAAAGCCACCCTCGGCAAATACGGTAACACTAAAGCATATTACCATTACAAACACTAAGCATACTGATAACATTTTTTTCATTTTAATTCATCCTTTCAAGATAATTAATTACATTTTTATTTTAAGACGACAAGATTTTTGAATCTTGAATCGCCTTTTATACAAGCAAGGAATTCCCGTACTCATTCATTTGCCACACAAAATCCTCACCGAATTTATTTTTTATTACTTCATAAGCGGTGCCGATCTTTGGCGCCCTTGAAGTGAGGTTGTGACAATCTGAACCTAAAAACTGTATACCGCCTTTTTTTAGAAGCGATAATGCCTTTCGACGGGTACGAAGCTCAGCAAAATAGCTTGCATTAACCTGCATCAAAACTCCTATTTCCATAAGTTGTTCCAATGTTTTATAGGGCTGAAACTTCAGATATCTTTCAATATGAGCCAAAATAACAACTATATTTTTGGCAGTGGCTATTTCAACAACTTCCTTTAAAGTATATTCCTTCCAAACCGAAAATGGCATTTCTAAAAGCAAAAGTCCGGTTCGGTCTATACACAATTCTTTTAGGTTTGAAAGTCTGCTTATTCCGGAATAATATGCAACCTCTGCACCAAGAACAATTTCGGGCATACCCTTATTGGCAGCCTCTTTTAACCTATTATATGAATCGTTTCTTCTTTTAATAAAAGCCGAAACCGATTCATTATCTGCAATAAAATGAGGGGTTGCTATAACCTTGCCAACTCCCTGCTCCGCCAGCATTTCAAGAAGCTTTAAGCTTTCTGCAACATCACGACTTCCGTCGTCAACATTTGGAAGTATGTGGCTATGCCAATCGGTAAAAGTCACTAATCGTCCGTTCCCTGTTTATAATATTTATAATACTTATACCTTTTGTATTTGCTGTATGAGCCGCCTTCATTTTTTGACTCATTCATAACACAGCCCAAAACATTGACATTTGAAAGCTTTAACTGCCTGAAGCAATGCTCCAAATCCTTCTTTTCGGTATAATCCTCACGGATTACAACAATCATACCGGTTATAAGGCTTGATATGGATACAGCATCTGAAACGATATTGACCGGCGGAAGGTCAATAATAATATAATCGAACTTTTCTTTAAGGCTGGCTAATATACTTTCCATTCTGCTTGAACCCAACAGCTCCGAAGGATTTGGAGGGATATCGCCCGAAGGAAGTATATACCAATTGCTTAAAAGCTCTGATTGAAACTCGGAAATCTGAGCGCCCTTACCCATAAGTATGTCGGTAAGGCCAAGGGTTCTGTTAATACCCATTTTTTTGGCTACGGAAGGTATTCTTAAATCGCCGTCGATTAAAAGAACCTTGCTGCCCTTTTCTGCAAGAACATAAGAAAGGTTCACAGCGGTTGTACTTTTACCTTCGCCGCGCATTGAACTGGTAACACCAATTACAGGGCAGGTTTCACCCTCAGGCAATGTGAAGTCCAAGTTTGTTCTTAAAAGTTTATATTGCTCAACAGCGGTAAACTCCAGATTTTTGTGAAGAGTTCTTTGATTTTCTTTCACAGCAAACGAGGCTCGTTTGCCTTTTTTTCTAAACATACCCATTAAAATCCCATCCTTTCTTTAATAATTGCTTCAATGCTTCTGCGAATAATAACCGCGTTGCCTGTTGGCAGGATTAATAAGGTTGGGTACCTTCGCAAGAATGGGATAATTGTATGTTTTAAGAACATATTCTTCATCGTGAATGGTATTGTCCATCATTGCAAATATTGCAAGAACAAGGAATGATAATAATACACCTAATATTAAGCCTACTGCTGTATATTTTGTAATGCTGGGAGATATTTTTTCCAGATTTGGAATGGCTGAATCAACAACCTCCATTGATGCACCGTCAACAATTTCAGATATACGAATTGGTAAAACCTCTGCAATACAGTTGGCAATTTTAGATGCCTCATAGGGATTTTCGGTAGTTACCGTAACACGCATAATCTCTGTACCGTTAGAGGGGGCGGCGTCAATCATATCTGCAAGCTGCTTATAACCATATTCAACACCTGATTTTTCTATAACTCTTTCAAGGGTTGTTCGGCTATTTAAAATCTCACCATATGTTTTTACAAGATTTTGCGCAGCGGTAATTTCGGAAGAGCTGATACTGAAATTTGTATTACCCAGTGAAAAAGAGCTGTTATTTACATACAACATAATTGATGAGGAATATTGCGGGGCAATTACAAATGCCGAAATGCCAAAAGCAAGCGCAGCGGCTAAAATTCCGGATACCACAATAACCCAAAACCTTTGCAATACAAATTTAAGTATGTTTAACACATCAATGGTATAATATTCTTCATTACCAATATAGCCTGTTTCTTTTTTGTTCATTTTGCGGGGACTCTCCTTTGCACAACTAACAAGCATTAAAATAAATACATAATTATTCCTTGATATTATATCATATTAATATATAAAAATCAACCTCTTACAAAAAAATCGTACACAAATTATTCACAAAAAGCTATGCTTTAATGGTTGATTTTTACAACAAACTCCTATTTACAATATCGGATTGCAAAAAAAGGCAACTATGCCAAAATTTTAATTAACATAGTTGCCTTTTTATTAATTTTATTAGCCGGAGTCTTTAACCCCTGAACCGAGTTTGAACGCTACGGGTAAATTAATCTATATTACTGTAAACTACAACGCCATGGGGTGGAATAGTATCTGTAAGCTTACCCTCCACTATAACTTCACCAACGGGAGAGAGCTGTTTTGCATTCTCATCAGGAACAATGGTTGCAGGGTCATAAAGACGCTTTTTAAGCTTAACTCCGCCCAAAGATTCACTGAGGTTAAGTTCAATTTCGCGCTCACCACCAAAGGTGTTGATCAAAGCAATACCAACCTTGCCCTCGGGAGAAACAGTAACGGCACCGAATACAGGGTCACCGCCTACAGCTTCATAAATTTTTGTACCCTCAGAGCCGCCCATATAGCGGAAGAAAAGTCCTGCGGCATAATATGCGGGATATGGTGTGTAGGAGCGGAAGAAGGTAGGCATTACGCCCCAACGATGGTCGCCATCGTGGAAAGCGTCCCCATGATTGGAATGGCTGTTGGGCCACTGCTGGTCAAAGGCGGTCCACATAACGCTGGACTGTGCGCCCGAGGTCATAAGGGCAAGCATAGCGGTGGCAAGATGGGTGCCAAACATAGGCTTTTGGTGGTTATCAAAGAACTCGCCGTTAACATTATATTCATCAAACCAATATTCTTTGCCATCGGGAACATACTGCATACCTGTTTTTACCCAGCGCTGCCAATCGTAATAGGCATTAGATGAAGCAAGACCGGCTGAATTCTCGAGCCAACCCCACTTTGAAATCTCTAAAGGTGTATCGGCACGGTAGCAAAGGGCGGGATTTTCGAAATTTGCGTTATTAAGCATATTTTTGTTCTCACCTTTTTTGGTAAGAGAAACCTTCTTTAAGTAGGCACCCATTTCATCCTGCTTAATATCGCCAAAAATACCTACACAAATCTCGGTTGCATCGCCTGTGTTAAAGGTGTGGGTAAAATCCTGCCAATCTGTTGTTAGATGCGTAGCATCAACCATTCTGGTAGAATTCATATTAAGTCTTGTTGTGGGCTCGCCTCCTGCTGTAATGAAATTGTAAGAATCATCAGGATTCTCAGCCTCAAAAGCACCGAAAAGAATGTGCCCACTTACATATTTATTGTTTGAACCAAAGGCTTTGAGGGTTACTGTCATCTCATAGTCGGTGTTCGGCTCTACAACAACACTTTGCTGTGTTCTGCCGCCCGCCTTTGAAAGTGCGTATACCGTTTCGTCCTTTGTAAGACCGGATTTTTCGTCTGCCCAGCTGCCAAGATAGTTATGGCTGGAATAAACATCAATATAATCCTTAACCCTTTCGGCAACAGCCTTTAGCATTACCGAGCTTATGGTAGAACCCTCATTAGGACCAACCATTTTAAATAAATGACGCATATTTTCTTTAACCAAACGGTTATGTAAAGCTTTAACGGCATCACACCAAGTATCGTAACAATGATTATATCCCTTTGGAAGAATTCCTGCACCATTTTGAGATTCTGTAAACATTATAAGATATTTTATATTTGTAAGTCCCTTTTCGAAAACAAGGTATTTAAGAGTCTGAACAACCCACTCTACATATCCCTCCAGAGCAACCTCAAAATCCAAATTTTCACCATTTGGTATCTGGTAATTCCACGATGTTCCGTTTATACAACCCGGATTATTCCAGCCTGCCTGAATTGCAACATCAATTCCTCTTTTGTAAAGTCGCTCGCACCATTTGGTAAAACAGTTCATAGTAGGAGTATCAAAATTCCACTTGCCTGTTTTTTCATCAAACTCGGCATAACGCTGTTTATACATAGTACGGGCAATTTTTATACCAAGCTCGGCGGCACGGTCAGCCTCCAGCTCACACTGTTCCTCGGTATAGATGCGGCCGTCCTCATCAAACATACCGGCATAACCGTGATAAACGGCGGCATTGCCCACAAAATTACTGTGGACAGGATTATTTAAATCTACATTTAAAATATATTTTGACATATAAAAGCCCCCCATTTAAGGTTGTTTTTTTAATTATAGAGTATTTGCATAAATTAGTCAACAAAAATTAAATGTTTTTTCTAAACAGTTTGAAAATTTCAAAGCATTTCGAAAAATCCTATATTAACACAGTATACACCTATTCGTATATTGACAAACCCCCTTATTAAAAGTATAATTTAAACATAAAAACAAAGCTCTTTTTAAAAGGTGGTAAAAAATGAATTTTAAAAAAATAGTTTCGCTAATTCTTGCCTTAATTCTTGTTTTTACTCTTTCGGCTTGTACCGAAGGTAATAACGAATCAACCCTTTCAAATTCATCAGACATAAGCTCTTCAGAAATTGAAAGCGTTACTTCCACGGTTTCCAATTCTACCGAAACAAGCGAAAAAGATACTACTGACACATCCTCTGCTAAATCAAGCTCCTCTACCTCATCCAAGCCGACAAGCTCAAAAAACAGTTCATCCAAACCAAGCACAACAACTACATCCCAAAAGGTTTCATCAGAAAACAAAACCAATAACTCAAAGGTTTCACCAAAGCTTTATAAAGTTACCGACAGCAAGGGCAATGTTGCTTGGTTATTTGGCTCAATTCATGTGGGAAAATCCACATTCTACCCCCTACCCGATTATGTAACAAACGCTTTTTACGGTTCGGAGGTTCTGGCAGTTGAATTTGACCTTGTTGCTTTTGAAAACGATATGACGGCACAAACAAATGCGCTTAGTGCGTTGGTTTCGCCCAAGCAATCAGTTAAAAAGCATTTAATCGGTAATGATGCCCTTTCCACCTACGAACGAGCTGTAGAAATTCTTACAGAAAACCAATCATATTCCCCATATATGGATTATTATAAGCCCGCTTTGTGGAGTATGTTTATTGATAGCTTAATCTACAAAAAAATCGGTGCAGATTCAGGCTACGGTATAGATAGGCATCTTATTAACGAAGCCAAGCAAAAAAACATTAAAATTGACAATATTGAATCGGCTGACGCACAGTACAAAATGCTGGCAGGCTTTTCAGACAAGCTACAGACAATGATGCTTAAAGGTTCTATACAAAGCTATGAGAGTCCCGATTCCAAAAAAGATTTGGATGCCCTTATGAATATATGGGAAACGGGCGATTATGCCAAGCTTCGCAAAATGCTTCGCGAGGATTATGATGCTATGTATGCCGATGATCCCGCGCTTTGCAAGGAATATAATGATGCTATGAATGTTAAAAGAGATGCCCTTATGACCGATTATGTTGTAAAAGCACTTTCCTCCGGCAAAAGGACCTTTGTTTGTGTCGGAGCCGCTCATATTGCAAGAGAAAACGGTATTGCCGATTCTCTAAAGGCAAGAGGCTACACCGTTGAAGAGGTAAAATAATAAATATTAATATCAATGTTATGATACCCGCGTAAACTACCGACAAAATCATTTTAAATATCAGGGAATTTTATGAAAAATCAAACTAAACTACTTAAATTAATACTTTCAGCATTATTTTTGGCAATATCATATGTTTTGCCTTTTTTAACAGGGCAAATTCCCGAAATCGGCTCTATGCTTTGCCCTTTACATATTCCCATTTTACTGTGCGGGTTTATTTGCGGCTGGCCGTGGGGCCTGACAGTGGGCTTTATAGCGCCGCTATTCCGCTCTTTAACCCTTGGAATACCACTGTTTTTTCCAAACGCTGTTTGTATGACCTTTGAGCTTGCGACATACGGTGCAATTGCGGGAATTATGCACAAACTACTTCCACGAAAAAAACCGTATATTTACTTTTCTTTGCTTACGGCAATGCTGGTAGGCAGAATTGTATGGGGTGTTTCAATGCTTATTTGTATGGGTATAAAGGGTAACGGATTTACCTTTGCGGCTTTTATTTCAGGAGCCTTTACAGGAGCATTACCGGGAATTATTGTACAGATTATATTAGTTCCCATTCTTGTAATTCTGCTTGATAATTTTAAAATACTTAAAGAACGGAAAACAGTATGAAACCAAACAAATATATTGAATTTTCGCCAATATTCTTAGAAATTGACAAGCTGCTAAAAAACGGGTCTGCCGTAATTGCCATTGAGGGTGGCAGTGCAAGCGGCAAAACAACCCTTAGTCAAATACTTTTGAAAATTTACGATTGCACAGTATTTCATATGGATGATTTCTTTTTGCGCCCTGAGCAACGCACACCCGAGCGTTTTGCCGAGGTTGGCGGAAATGTTGACAGAGAGCGATTTTTAAAGGAGGTTTTAATTCCTCTTAGCAAAAACGAGCCTATTTATTACAGTAAATTTGATTGCTCCACATTCACACTAATGCCGCCCGTTAAGGTAATCGCCAAAAAGCTTACCATAATTGAAGGTGCATATTCTATGCATCCCGACCTTGCAGATTATTATGATTTTTCGGTGTTTTTGGATATTTCCCCCGAACTGCAAAAACAAAGAATTTTAAAACGCAACTCCCCTGAATTTGCCGAAAGATTTTTTAAGGAATGGATTCCTATGGAGCAAATCTATTTTTCAAAAATGAAGGTTAAAGAAAGATGCACCCTTTTAAAACAGGTTTATCAGTAAACCGAAAGGGTCTGTAAAAAAACAAAGAATCGCATTAACAAAGTTTAAACTTTTATAATGCACTTGCAAGCTTTTCTACCGATTTATAGCGTTCATCAGGATTTACACTAGTGCATTTGCGCACAATTCTACCGGCTTTCCCCTTTGCTAATTTTTCACTTGGATGCTTACCTGTAACCATTACATTAAGCAAAACGCCAACTGCATAGATATCGGTTCTGGCATCGCTTTGCGCCACACCTAACTGTTCGGGAGAGGCATATCCAACAGTACCCATTATAGTAGTATCCCTATTGGCGGCTGAGATTTTGCGCGCTGCATTAAAATCTATAAGTACCACTCTGCCATCCTTCCCTATTACTATATTTTCGGGTTTAACATCTCTATGCACAATACCGCGATTATGTAGCACAGTTAAGGCTTGGCATACCGAACGCAGTACCCTTCGTGTGCCCATATAACGGTACTTCCCTGTTTCCATAACCTCGTCTATTGTAAGCCCCTCAATAAATTCCTCTAAAACAATTTGTCCATCATCTAAATTTATAACATCATAAATGAGTGGCAGATTTTCACACTTTATACTATAAAGCTCTTCATAGGCTGACAAAGGCTTTGAAAATTGACGCAATACAATATATTTATCATATTTTTTATTTTTAAGTTTCAAAACCCTACAATCGTTTTTATCACTCAGCACCGATACTAAAGAATAGACCTTGAAAATTTCGGTTAAATATTCTTCTACAGTCATAATACTAACCATTCCATTCTTCATATTTTGCGCCGTAATTTGATGCGCTGTTTTTGTAATATCTATAGTTTCTATCGCTGCAATTTGCTGAGCAATGTATGATTAAAGTCCCATTGCGCTTTGATTTTTCGGCAAAAGCATTTACTTCGGTATAAATGGAATTACCGCAAAAATAAATGTCGGTAAGATTATAGCAGCTTGCAAAAGCATTATCCCATATATTTTTAACAGACGAAGGTACAACAACCTTTTTAACGGTTTTGCTGATTTTTTCATCACAAAATGCAAGACCCATTACTGCAATTACTTTTTTGCCACCCAATGTGTCGGGAATTATGTATTCGCCATTGGCTGAGGCTGTTTTAACACCGGTTATTACAACCGAATTTTCCAAATTTGCGCCGACAGAAAAATCATCACCGTACTTAGCATCACGATAAATATAGGATACTGCCACAGTTTGGGTGGGCGTTGATGACAAGGAAGCTGTTGAGGTTGTTAAAGATGCATCAAAATCGGTATTATTTGTTTTATTATCAGAGGTAGCGCTGCCTTTTGAACTATTTTTGGACACCTCGCCGCTTTTTGGTGAGGTCACATTACTTTTTTCATCATCAGTTGTATTGATTGATGTGGTATTTACATTACTATTATTATCTAAAGAACTGCCTTTTGTTGAAGATGTAGAGGTAAACAAGGTTTCTTTATTGCTTTCTGTCTTGTTGTTTTCTTTATTCTGTTGAGAGGACATTTTATCCCCGTTCGAAGCTACGCAATCATTTTCTGAGGAGATTACAGGACTATAATCTGTAGTGTTGGAAGAGTTACCGGTTTTATTATTTAAAGCAATTGCAAAAACAGAAAAAATTATAACAACAAAGACTAAAACGGCGGCAACAAAAATGAGCCACCGTTTGTTATTCTCCTTTTTGGTTTTAATCTCCTGCTTTTCTTCAAAGGAAGTCATACAGTAAAGGCAGAATCTGGCATTTTCTTGAATTTCCGCCCTACACTTAGGACATTTTTTCATTATATTACCCCAATGTTTCTAATCCGTATTCGTAAAGAATCTCATTAATTTCTACAACCGAAAGCTTTTTGCAAATACCATACAAAATAATACTGTCAAAAGGAAGTTTTACATAAAGTGTTGAATAACCCGCGCTTTTTAAAAGGGTCTGAACCTCATCTAAGGACAAACCCATAGCTACTGCAAGACATAAAAGCTTTTTCCTCTCAGGTATTCTAAGTCCGGAAAAAATCTGATATGCATAAACCTCGCTCATCTCTGCCGCACGAATAACCTGAGATTTTTTAAGATTATGCTTTTTAATTATTTCTTCTAAAAGTGCAGATAAATCCGCCCTTACCATATAATCCTTATTTTCATCATAAAAGGTTTTAAAATCAGGGCAAATCTCTAATTCTTCGACTATTTTTGCGGTATCCTTTGCCATATTGCTACACCCGTTTCAAAATTCTCTGTATTTATAATTATAATAAATAAGCCGTGCTTTGTCAACTTACGACAAGGCACGACTTTTTTTGTTTTTATGCTGACAGCATAAGACTTATTTAAAAAAATGTATTAAGTTTAAATAAAAAGGGAGGCCAAAAAATGGAAAAAATAATAAGCAAGTTATTTTCTGACTATCTTTCAGAGCAAACAATTACCACCAAACAAGAATACGCTTCTCTTGCTAAAAACGCACTTGAAAAAGAGAAAGAACTTAGAAACAAGTTGAATGAAAACCAAACAAAATGTTTTGAGGAGTTATTTGAGTTCACTTCCCAAATACACTTTTTAGAGGTTAAGGATGCATTTTTTAACGCTTGTAAGCTTGGTGCAAAGGTTTCCAAAGAGCTGATTATTTAATTTCTTGCTCAAGTTTTTTATATTCCGGTGTATCAAAAAATTCCATTACGGTAATTTCTAGACCATCACAAATCTTTTTAAGGGTTACAATACCTGGATTTTTACTTTCACCATTTAAAATACTTTTAATGGTTGATTGAGAAATTCCACACATATAACTAAGTGCGTTGGGTGTTATTTTTCGCTCACGGCAAAGCTCGTAAATTCTATTAACTGTAAATTCGCAAATACCCATTATATCACCTCATATTAAGTATTACTTTATAAAGATGATATATCACTACAAAAACAATTGTTAGTTATTTTTCACTAATTTTTAGTTGACATATTTAAAAAGAGGATGTATACTAGTGATATATCACTAGTATTATGACAAGTTCACCACTTTTATGGCAATATGTGACAAAGGTCACTTGCAAATACAAAATTTAAAACAAAAGGAGTAATTAAAAATGGGATTCATGGAAAAGGTTGGTGCTACCATAGCCACAAAGTACGGTACGGTAATTGAAGGCAAGCATAAGGATACTGTAGTTGCTTTAGGTAACGATCCAACAAAAAAGGTGGCAACCAGTCAAACATTTGAGCAAATTATTTTCTTAGACGGTACCGAAGAAAAGGGCAGATACGATATCGATGCAGCATTTAAAGAAATTAAAATTTTAGAAGAAACCGAAAAGGGTCTGAAGGTGCTCGCCCTTTTTAATGACGGAGAGCATTTTACCTTAGAGCTCGAATGGAAAAAAGATGATGGCTTTGCAGCCGGCTTACTTAAAACCTTCTTAGGGGCTAAAAAAGCCGATGCTACAGAACAGGAAAAAGCCGAAGGCAAATATCGTCCTATTAAAGTGTTTATGTCAACCTTCTTCGGAAAATTGTCACCCGATTCTGCAGAATTTTTATTAAATTTCTATAAAAAGCATGATATATTGAATGAAACTATGGAAAACGCTTTAACCAAGCTTATTCAGATATATCAAGGTCAGAATTAAGAAGGTACATAATAATGGAGCTATTAAAAAAAGATAAAGAATGGTTCCGTTCAGAAGATGGCAGTAAACGTTTTGCTGCCCTTAATTCTGTCGGGGATCGAGCAATTTTTATTTATTCATACTTAAAAACTTTTGCAAATGAGGCTTTTGATAAGGATAATACTCTTTTCAAGTCCGCTTTCCTTATAGCAGATTCTGTTTTCAGTTCCGGTTTGGAGTATAGCCAATATCCCAAAATACTGGACGAAAAATGCAATCCTTTCATAGCCTTTTTTTCGAATGCAAAAAATAATTATACAAAAGAGCAGATATACTGTATATTCCTCTCTTTTGTTCACGGCATAGCCGAGCCCTTTAAAAGCAATGACTGGATATATAACTCATCTCTTTTTAAGGATGACGGATATATCCATAAAGTGGATGAAACAGGACATATGTTTATTGTTCCAAATGAGGATATGTTTGTAGATGCAAATGCGTATAAATGCGACGAAAAATATAATATGATACAACTTGAAATAATTTGGTTGTTTGGCGAAAATTAGGGGTGATAATATGAGTGAAAATAGTAAAGCCTCGGTAATAAGCGAGCTTCAAAACATTCAGACATTAATATATGAGGCGGAGGAGAAAAACGCTTTTTTAGAATACGAAAGTGATATTGCTTTTTCCGAAAAAGCAACATTGCTGAGGGAGGAGCTCGGCGTACTCGAAAAGCCTGCCGTTTTTTCTCATTTTCCGATTTTTCCACTAGATGAATCATATTTTGCAGCAGTTAAAAAGGATAAGGACAGCAAGGGAAAAATTTTTAAAATTGCTTTAATTGTTACTGCGGCACTTCTGATATTGTACTTTTTAACCGACTGGGGATTCTTGAACACCTTGAGCGTTCTGGGAATATTTGCCACTGTCGGTCTGGGATATTTTTTCAATTCAAGCAAAAAAGAATACGATAAAAAGAAACGTGTATATGATGAGTCGGTTGCAAAATTCAATAAGACTAACAATGAATTTTTATCTGCTCTTGAAAATTTTGAAGAAGAAAAAGAATACTGTATAAAAAATGCAAAGGAATATTCCGATAGGTATGCTATTACCTATGATAAATCCATAAAAAATTTCCTTGAAAAAACCCAGAATGAAGCAAAAGCAAATGAAAGAATAGAAGAAATTGAAAAAGAGCTTTCAGAGAATAATATGATTGTTCCAGAATATTATCATCTTATAGGCAATATAATCTCAAATCTTAAAAGCGGACGCGCCGAAGATTATAAAGAATCCTTGAATCTGGCTATCAGAGAAGAACAAGAAGAAAATGAACGTCAGATTCGCTTAGAACAGGAAGAACGCCGAAACGCTTTGCTGGCAATGCAGGCAGAGGAAGAGCGTCGCCATAATGAACAAATGGAAAGACAACAAAGAGAGCGCGACGAGGCAGTCCTGCGCGAGCAAAGGCGCCAGAATGATGCCATGATTCGTGAACAAAGGCAACAACAGTTTGAAGCTAAAGCCCAAGCCGAAAAAGCAAGGGCAGATGCTGCCAAGCAAGCAAACGCAACCAAGCAGGCAGGAATTGCCAAATGCGCAAGCTGTGCCAATTCTCGCAATTGTCCATCCCACATAAAAAATAACGGTTCAGGCTTAACCTGTGGGGGCTACAGACCATACGGCTCCCATTAATTAAAACAAAGTATATTTTATATAAAAACCTCTAAAAGAAGCTTTTTTAATAAAGCCTATTTTGTCTTCTATTTTCTCGAACTCCTTCACAAGCTCTTCACCGTATATCCATACCTCTTCCCGCCAAGGATGTGAAAGGTAGCCAAAATAGCCGTACTTTTCAATATAAAAATAGTAATCTCCGTTGGGGTAGAATCCGTCAAAATGTGCAATTCCTTTACTGTTGTAGTCAGGATTTAAAGTTTCTTCATCTGCGCACTCGCTATTTTTGGGATTGCGTGGATCATACAAAATAAACTTATGGAACCAATCAATAAAATACAACTGATGTCCAATGGGCAGACAATTTGCAAGGGCTGTAGGTGCAAGCTCATAAAGCGCGTCCGTTTGCTCATTGGTCATCTTTGATATATCATAAACTGCAAAAGGGCGGTTTATTGCAAAGGGCAAAAATGGAAAGCTTGCATCACAGCTTGGCAAAAACCGCAACTCTTTATTTATAAAATTATAAATAAAATCCTCGTTTTCTTTTAACATTATATTGATTCCTCCTTCACTTTACTCATTAAAAATAATCCGTTATGCTTATATACCTATTCTAATATCTCCCAATAATATTTTCGGTTTGACTTAGGGAAATCGGTTAAAACTCCGTGTTCGGGGTCTAACACCTTACCTTTAAAGTAAAGCGACCAATGCCAACATCTGGGCGTTTCCAGGCTTAAAATACAAATTTCGGGCAGTTCGGAAAGCTCTTTAACTTCTATACGATTTGGAATATATTTTATACTTAATGTATCTAAACATAAAAACATCTGCTTTAGGGTTGTTTCGCGGTCGGTTCCAACAATATTAATTATTTCTTCAACCGTTTTATCTGAAAGCATAGCAAGCACCGCTTGTCCGCACTGTAAATCGGTAGGCTCTTTTATATATTTTGGCTCCTTTGTTAATGGCATTTTGCTCACCCCTTTGCTTTATATTATACCAAATTTAAAAACAACTTTCAAGTTTGAACTATTTGCTAATTTTATGTACTAATAGATATTGTTTTAATTTAAAATATATATTATAATGTAAATATAATTAATATATTTTAGGCGGTGCTACTATGCCAAGAATTTTTACTGAGCGAACAAAAAGACAAATCACCTGTTTGGACGGAATGTGGTTTTTTAAAACCGACGCCGAAAATAAGGGTACAGAAAACGGCTGGTTTAACGGTTTTACCAACGGCGAACAAATTTCAGTACCCTCTGTATGGAATACCGAATTTGGTCTTACCGAATACAAGGGTGCCGTTTGGTATAGCAAGAATTTTTATTTTTGCGGCGGCAACCTAAGACTTAATTTTGAAGCCGTTATGACCTATGCCGAGGTATGGCTGGATGGCAAGCTGCTTGGTGACCACTACGGCGGCTACACTCAGTTTGACTTTTATGTAAACAATGCAAGCGAGGGTGAGCATAATATAACCCTGCGTGTGGATAACAGCTTTAATGAGGATTCAATCCCCCAAAAGAAGGTAGACTGGTACCACTACGGCGGAATTATAAGAAGTGTTTTTGCCGAGAAGGTTGACGGTGCTTTGGTAACAAATACCCGTTTTGATTATGACCTTTCGGAAGATTTAAAATCGGCAAAGTGTAAATTTACAGCAGAGGTTTTAAATACCGAAAGCTTTGAGGTATACTCTCCCCTTACCCTTTATTTTGAGGATAAAAAGATTTTTGAAACCGAAATAACCCTTAAATGCGGCGAAGCCAAAACAATTACTACTCCTGAATTTGATGTTTCGGATATTCGTCTTTGGGATATTGGCAAGCCTGAGCTTTATACCATTTCTGCCGAAACCGAAACCGATAATCTTTTTGACCGCGTAGGCTTTAGAAAAATTGAGGTTAAGGATGAAAAAATTCTTCTTAATAACAAACCCATAGAAATACTTGGTGTAAACCGTCACGAGGAATATCCCGATTTTGGTTTTGCCTTCCCCAAGGCGCTTATGAAAAAGGATATTGATATTATTCTTAATTTAGGTTCAAATGCAATCCGCGGCTCCCACTACCCCAACTCAAAATATTTTGTAGATTTGCTGGACTCTCACGGTATTCTTTTCTGGAGCGAGATTCCTATGTGGGGTGTTGGATTTTCGGCAGAAACTCTGGGCAGACCCCTTGTTATTGAACGCGGACTTAATATGCACAAGGAGATGCTTAAGCAATATTTTAACCATCCATCAATAATTATTTGGGGAATGCATAACGAAATCCCCACCGAAAGCGAGAATGCTTACAATATATCAAAGCTGTTTTATTCCTTCTTAAAGGAAAACGGAGGCAACCGCATTGTCACCTATGCTACATACAAGCCTATGGAGGATATTTGTTTTGAGTTTTGCGATATAATTTGCCTTAATCAATATTATGGCTGGTACTACGGCGATAACGATAGCTGGCCCGAATTTTTAAAGGAATTTAAAGCTCATCGCAACTCCCTTGGATTTGAACATAAGCCGGTTATTATAAGTGAGTTCGGTTGCGCCGCCCTTTACGGAGAACGCACCTTTACAAACATCCGTTGGACGGAAGAATATCAGACAGAAATGCTTACAAAGGCGATTAATGCCTTTCACAATGAACCAATGGTTGGGGGCTTTTACATCTGGCAATATGCCGATATGCGCACCTGCTGGGAGGCGGGTATGACCCGCGCCCGCGGTTTTAATAACAAGGGCATTGTAAACGAGCACAGAAAACCCAAGGATGCATATTTTGCGGTACAAAAAACTCTTAAAACCTTTAAGGAGGAGAAATAATAATGAAAAACTTAAATGAAATTAACAAGCCACAAAGACCGGTTAAGGTTTTACAGTTTGGTGAGGGCGGATTTCTTCGCGGCTTTGTTGACTGGATGCTTCAAAAGCTTAATGATGCTAAGCTTTGGAACGGTTCTGTAGTAGTTGCTCAGCCTATTGAACAAGGCCTTTGTGATATGCTTGATGCACAAAACGGTATTTATACACACATCATTCGCGGCGCCGAGGGTGTAGAAACCAGCCTTATTGATGTTATTGACAGCTGTGTTAAACCCTATGAGGATTTTGATGCTTACCTAAAGCTTGCCGAAAATCCCGAGCTTCGTTTTATTGTTTCCAACACAACTGAGGCAGGTATTACCTTTGAAGATAGCGATAAATTTACCGATACGCCACCAAAAAGCTTCCCCGCAAAGCTTACAGTTTTTCTTAAAAAACGCTTTGATTTGGGTCTTAATGGCTTTATACTCTTACCCTGCGAGCTTATTGACCGCAACGGCGATAATCTTAAAAAGACTGTTTTACAGTATGCCGACCTTTGGAATTTAGGTGATGAATTTAAAGGTTGGATTGAAAAGGAAAATGTTTTCTGTAATACCCTTGTTGATAGAATTAACACAGGCTACCCCAAGGATGAAAAAATTGATTTGGATTATGAGGATAAGCTTATAAATACCTCTGAATTTTTCCATCTATGGGTTATTGAAACCGATTATGATTTAGAGGCTGAATTGCCCTTCTCAAAAGCGGGTCTTAATGTAATTGTTACAAAGGATGCATTGGAGCGCTACCGCACAAGAAAGGTAAGAATTTTAAACGGCGCCCACACATCTATGGTCTGCTATGCTTTGCTTGAAGGTATTGAAACAGTTAAGGACTGTATGGATGATGAAAATATGCATAACTTCCTTAAAACCTGCCTTTTTGAAGAAATAATCCCCACCCTTGATTTACCCAAGGATGAGCTTTTGGAATATGCCGATAATGTTCTTACCCGTTTTGCAAACCCTTATATAAAGCATTATCTTTCATCCATTGTTTTAAACTCTGTAAGCAAGTTCAAGGTAAGGGTTCTGCCCTCTGTATTGGAATATAAAAACCGTTTTGGCAAGTACCCGCAAAACCTTATTTTTGGCTTTTCTAAGCTGATTGAATTCTATAAAACATCTACCCCCAACGACGGCGCAGATGTAATGGAATTTATGAAAAATGCCACCCTTAAGGATATACTTGCAAAGGTAGAATATTGGGACGCTGACCTTTCGGATATGGAAGAGGTAATTAAAAATGCAAATCCATTTTTCAGATAATGTAGAAGTCAGGGACGATGGGCAAAAATACGCGCTTATCGAAATTAAATCGGGTGAAAATGTTATTAAATATGGGTTTCCCATTGGTCACGCAAAGCGCGATATTAAAATTGGCGAAAAGGTTTCGCCTGAAAATCTTGCTTCAAATCTTGCGGGGATTACCGATTGGCGGTATACCCCCTATGCCGAGCCTGAGATAGAAAAGCTAAGCGGCACCTTTATGGGCTACAGACGAAAAAACGGTGATGTAGGCATTAGAAATGACATATGGATTATTCCCACCGTTGGTTGCGCAAATGCGGCGGCTAAAAAGTTAGCTGAGCTTAGCGGCGCTAAAGCCTACACCCACCCGTACGGATGCTCACAGCTTGGCGGCGACCTTGAAAACACACAAAAGATACTTTCGGGTCTTATTAAGCACCCCAACGCGGGCGGTGTTCTGGTGCTTGGTCTTGGTTGCGAAAATAATGAAATTCATCTTATGAAGGCTACCCTTGGCGACTATGATGAAAGCCGTATAAGATTTTTAATTCTTCAGGAATGTGAGGATGAAATTACAGAAGGTTTGGCAATTTTAAAGGAGCTTAAAGCCCTTGCCGATACCGATGTTCGCACCGAGGTGCCTATTTCCAGCCTTAGGATTGGTGTAAAATGCGGTGGAAGTGACGGCTACAGCGGAATTACCGCTAACCCCTTAGTTGGACTTGTTGCCGATAAATTTTTTAAATATAATGCAAAAATTCTTATGACCGAAATGCCCGAGGCCTTTGGCGCAGAGCAGATTTTGTTAGAGCGAAGTGACAGTGAAAAAAGCTTTAATGCAGCGGCGAATATGCTTAAAGGCTTCAGACAGTATTTTATTGACCATGGTGAAGGCGTTGCAGATAACCCCTCCCCCGGTAACATTGCAGGCGGAATTTCCACTTTAGAGGAAAAATCCTTAGGCTGTGTTCAAAAAGCAGGTAAGGTAACCCTCCGCGGCGCCCTTAACTTTGGCGAGGTGCCAAATGGAAATGGTGGACTTTATCTTGTGAACGGTCCCGGTAATGATCAGGTTGCTGTAACAAATCTTTCGGCATCGGGCGCACATATAATTCTGTTTACAACAGGTCGAGGCACTCCCCTTTGCGGTCCTGTGCCAACCCTTAAGGTTTCTACAAACACTCCCCTTTATAAAAAGAAACCACACTGGATGGATTTTAACGCAGGCGAGATTATAAACGGAGCAGATAAAAACGCGCTTGCTGACAGTCTTTTTAATTTGTGTATTGAAACCGCTGAGGGAAAGTCATCATTAGGCGAGCTGAACGGCTATGATGACATAGCTATTTTTAAGGACGGAGTAACTTTATAATGCAAAATATAATTAGTGAATTTTACAGTGATAAGGAAATAAAGGTAATTACCCCTAATGATGCCCACTACTTTTTTGCATATTATGATATGCGTGCAACAGGTGAAAAAGGCAATCATCTTACCCACCGAGTACAGTTTATTGACAGACTTCCCACCGCTGACGATGTGGCAGAAATAGGATATTTAAAGGATGGAAAATTTCATAAAATTGCCGAAACCACAGCATGGAATTTTCAGCAGGGCGCAATGCTTCAGTATCATCCCTTTTTAGAAAATACCGTTTACTACAATGTTTGTGAAAATGGCAAATTTTCCACCGTTACCCACAACTTTGTTACGGGCGAAAAAAAGTACACCGACAGAGCTACGGCTTGCGTATCTCCTGATGGTAAGTGGGGGTTAGCAATTAACTTCGGCAGAATTTACGCATTTCGCCCCGGCTACGGCTATGCCGCCTTTAAGGATGAAAATGCTGATGTAAATCATCCCGAAAATGACGGTATTTACCTTACCAATATGGAAAGCGGAAAATCTGAATTTTTAATAAGCTATAAGGATTTAGCCCCCATTGCGGGATTCTCAGAAGAAGAAAAAATACTGGTTAATCACATAACCTTTAACCGTAGCTCTGACCGTTTTGTAGCTTTGGTACGCAACTTCCCAAGACCCGGTATAATGTGGAGTACATCTATGGTTATTGGAGATTTAAAGGGCAACTGCTTTACAGTGATTAAAAATAGCTATGTTTCACACTATAACTGGATAAACAGTAGTGACATTATTGCCCACTGCAAGCCAAACGGATATGAAAAGCCCAGTATGTACAACATAAATGTGGATACAAAAGAAATTACCGAATATGATATGCCCTATTTTAACGAGGGGCATCTTGGTGATATTCACTGCAGCATTTCTCCTGACGGAAATTACATTATAGGTGACGGTTACCCAAGGGAAGGCTACCGACTGCTTTTTGGTTACAGTCTTAAAACAGGCGAGTCCCGTTTACTGCTTAAAGCGGTCTCCCGCGAGGATATTGCTAGGGGTGATTTCCGCTGTGATTTGCACGCCCGTTTTGTATGGGATGGCAGTTACATCTCCTTTGATACCACTAAAGACGGCAGAAGGGACATTGTGCTTATCCCAACCTCAGCTCTCAATTTTTAGCAGATGTGCAGCCCGATAAATTAATGTTTAGTGGTGAGTAGCGGCTTTCTTTTAGCCGTCCCCGGACGGGGAAGGTGGATTTTGTGCGGCGAATAGCCGTGCAAAAGACGGAAGGGGAGAAAAAACTTCGCAAATTGCTTTATTAAGGGCTTTCTGCTGTGAATAATCTCCCCTTTCACCGCCGTTCGGCGGTCGGCAGATTGTCAAGTCAAGTGCAACACTTTTTAGAAATAAACTCCAACGGCGAAATGTAATCAAGACATTTGCGTGGGCGATTGTTAATTAAAGATAAAACTGATGAGAGCTGTTCTTCGGTG
>JAGAOS010000028.1 GCA_017623575.1 Clostridia bacterium | reverse complement strand
GCTTTCTTTAATGTGTGCATCTACCATTCCCATAAGGGGGTCATTGAAAAGCAGATATGTATAGGGGGTAGTAGAAAACATATGATCTACCTGACCTACATCTACGCGGATGTCAAGCTTCATCATATCGTCAAAGCTCTCGTTTGTAATTTCGCCGAACTCTTTTTTGATTTGCTCTATATCCTCTACTCCGTCATAAAAACGGCGGATAGCATAAAGTGAGGGAAGAACTGCGTAGTAGGAGCATAGCTTACCAAAATCTCCCCACATTGTAAGCATAATATTTTGAACATCCTTTTCCCTGCAAGCCTGCATAGCGGGCAACATAGTTGCAAGGCTGAACTCATTATTAGAGGCAAAGCCCATCCAAGTCCAAGCGCCGCCCGCAAACCAGCTTTCACCACCGAATTTCTTGTGAGATTCAAGCATTGTAGCGTATTCTTCTTTTTTCTCTCTGTAATAGCTCCAATAAACCTGATCAATACCCTCGGGACAAGAGGCGGCAATCTCATCGGTTATAATGTTTGGATCATTGCTGAAATACTCACCGTTATTGGCAAGTCTGTAAAACATATCCGACCACATTATAGGGTGGAAGCCATACTTTTTAGCAAGCTGTGAAACCCTTTCAAGGTGGCCCTTTATAATCTCATAACTGCTTTTATTGCCATGAAGGTCTAAATATTTGCCTCTTCCAAGATCGTGTGCTTCATCCATACCAATATGAATAAGATCTGATGTAAAACATTCACGCAAGCTACGGAACATTTTATCAATAAGATCATAGGTACGCTCATCATCAACTAATAAAACCGCATTCATATCTCTGATTTCCTTAAATTCTCTCCAATAGAAAATCTGATTTAAGTGTGCAAGTGTTTGAATACATGGAATAACCTCAATATCAATTGAGTTGCAGTATGCAACAATATCCTTTAACTCTTCTTTTGAATATCTGCCTCTGAGATAGCCGAAATAAGGCTCCTCAGGGATTTCATAGGTATCTTCAGTATATAACTGAATCATATTATATCCAAGCTTTTTAACAGTCAAGGCAAATTCCTTTACCTGTTCCGGCTTCATAACACCGTTTCTGGACATATCCAGCATTACACCAAATCTTTTAGCCATTATAATACCTCCAAAATATATTTTTATTTGCTTTATTTAAATGGATTTATAATTTATAAAGTATGTTACTGTCCCGTGTTCGAGCGCAATAATTAAACCGACTCCTCGTTCCGACTATGACTATAACACAAATATAAATAATATACAAGAGAAAATTAATAAATTAATATTTTATAATAATTTTTCTTGTATTTTTTGTATTTTTATTGTAAAATAATAGTATAGATTTATAATGGAGGTTATAGTTATGAACAATAACACCTTTAAAATTCAGTCCAAAAGGCAGAATTTATTTTTAAGACTTACAAAGGGGCACTTTGCCACAAGTCATAGTCACATAAACTATTATATTGATGTTACCACCCAAAAAACCCGTCTTTCGGAGGCGCAGGCAGTGGCAGAGGAGCTTGTTTCGTACTATCAAAGCACCACCGTTGTTGATACTATTCTTTGCCTTGACGGTACTCAGGTTATAGGCGCCTGCCTTGCAAAGGAGCTTACCGATGCAGGCTTTTCAAACCTTAATGCCCACCAGACCATTTATGTTGTAACACCTGAGCATACCTCAGGAAGCCAGCTTATTTTCCGCGATAACACAATGCCTATGATAAAGGGTAAAAATGTGCTTATTTTAGAGGCATCTATTACAACGGGTTACACCGCAAAGGCGGCGGTTGATGCCATTAAATACTACGGCGGTAATGTTAGCGGTATTGCCGCAATATTCACCTCTCTTGACAGCTGTGAGGGTTACCCCATCCGCGCAACCTTTGAGCTTAAGGATTTACCCGATTATGCATCACACCCATCACACGAATGTCCTCTTTGCAAGGAAGGCAAGAAAATTGATGCCCTTGTAAACAGCTTTGGATATTCCAAACTATAAGAATATGTAATATATAAAAACTAAACAGACCTAGTTCTTATGACCGAAAGGCATTTGAACTAGGTCTGTTTTTCTGTAATAATTAATAGGGGATAAATTGTGGAACGCCAAGCGTTCTTTTATTACGAATATATCTGTGGATGCGGCGTAGCTTTTACCCCGCGTCCATTTTATTTGTGGGTATAAGGCGGTTTTTTAGCCTGTGCTTTGCCTTTTTAAAGTAGGGGCGAGCATTGCTCGCCCGCATAAATAGCACAAACCTTTTTCGGGCGATTAATAATCGCCCCTACGGTAAAATTATAAATCTGTGCAATAAACTATAATTTATCGGTTATATCGTCACAAAAAGGGTTATGCTGTTTTACGCGGGGGAGCATTGCTCACCCATACCACTCATAATATCCTCTGCTTTGGTTTTTATATTAGTTTCTCCGCCGTTTTTTATGCAGTATTCCAAATGAGGCTTTGCCTGCTCACTTCTTTCGGTTTTAAAATAAAGCTCTGCCAATGCAAAATGGTTGGTAAGCACCTCTAAAGGATTTGGCTTAGGTAATGATTTTTTGGTAAGTCTGTTTTTAAAATATGCCTCTGCCACCGCAAAATCGCCCATTGCCATAGCTCTGTCGCTTTTCATAACAATATCGGCAATCATTTTTGCCATAGCATCCATTTTACCGTTTGTTACCTCACTGTAAAGCTGATTTGCCTCATCAGTTTTTCCCATATCAAACAACTCTGCCGCCTTTAAAAGCTTGGCGTGAGACTTTTTATTTTCTTTTGCAACCAAAATCATCTGCTCTATTGCCTCAAGAGCGCCGTTGCTATCCCCGCAGGAATCATAGGCAGCCGCCAATACCCGCAAAACATCATAATCCGGCTTGGATATTACATTATCGGGGCAATCCCGCGCCTCATTATACATTTGAATAAAAATCTGAGGGCGCAATTCATATAAAACAAGCTTATTACCATTGGCAAGTAGCTTTGCCTTGCCCTCAGCATAGCGACCGATTGCGCGGAAACTAACAGCTAAAAATAAGCATATAATACCAATAATTGCAAGGGCGATGCTTTCAACTTCAAGATATGTAAATACGCCAAAAACAATAAAACAAACAAGTGCCTCCACGCAAAAAGCACCCACTATAAGTCTGATTTTTCTAAGCGCTTTTCGGGTCAAAAACATAGATAATATCCTCCGTACACTTGCACACTGATTATTCCTCAGGTCCCCAAAGTCCAAGATTAGGCAGGGGCTTGCCAAGTACGGTTAAATCCTCTTTGGCAAAAATCTGCTTTGCGTTAGTAACAAAATCAGAATATGTAAGTATTCTTCTGTCTATTGTGGGGGGAACTCCAAAATTAATCTCATAAATCCAGGCGCCCTTATAACCAATTGAATCAAAGGCATCAATAATACCCTTCCAATCCAGAACACCTTCACCGGGCAACCAGTGGCGCTCATTAATATTATCACGGTCGGAAACATGAACGGTGATTATTCTATCGCCAAGTTTTTTAATGACCTCAGCGGTATCATCAATTAAGGAATGGTTAAAATCAAAGCAGGCACGAAGCTTGTCATTAACGCTTAAAAGCTCCAGATGCTCAGCCACCGTATTGCCAAGACAGGTGCGGGGCAGATTTTCCAAAGCAATCTGAACGCCTTTGGTGTGTGCATACTCTGCCAGCTTATCAAGGCAAGCCTTTGCGTGCTTAATTTTTTCGCCACGCTCAGACTGGTCAAAGGGTTCGGGAGTATGGGTTGGGTGAATAACAATCTTATCCATACCAATATCCGAAATTTTATCTATAAGCCATGTAAACTCCTTAATGGCGCGGGCATTGCTTTCATTATCCAATGACGAAATATCAAAGCTTCTGTGCATATGTGAATGAATAGACCAAAGCTCAATTCCTGCCGCATCGGCATCCCGTTTTACCTGTTTAAAATCAAGCTCTTTATAATCCGCCTTGCAGATTTCTGCGGCATCCATACCCGCCGCTTTCATAGCCTGAAAACCCTTTAAATCAAGTGGCTTGTTACCACAGGTGGAAATACCTATTTTATACATATAAATCATTCCTTATGTAGGGGCAAAGCCCCTTTTTAAAAAATAATAGCACAGCCGTTATGCTCTGTCAAGGCTAAATGTTCCAAATTTTATTGTTATAATTTTGTACCGTATCGTCAGCAGAAAAATGAGCCGCAGCGGCAATATTTTTAAGTGATTTTTCGGCATATATGCGACTGTTTTTATAATCCTCATTCGCGCTGAGTCGCGCATTCATATATGATGGGTAATCTAAAAGCACCTTATAACGGTCGGCAGGGTCATAGCTGCCAAAAAGCAGAGAATTAAAAAGCGCGGTGAAATCACCAAAGGGACCCTGCTTTAATAAATCCACTACCCTGCTTATACGGTCACTTGAATAGTAAATATCCATTGGGTCATAATTGGTAAGGCAGGCAAGCTCCGACCTTTTGGCGCCAAAAATATAGTTATTATCCATACCCGCATAATCCACAATTTCAATATTTGCGCCGTCAAGTGTGCCGATTGTAGGCGCACCGTTAAGGCTCAGCTTCATATTACCCGTACCGCTTGCCTCGGTACCTGCGGTGGAAAGCTGCTCTGACAAATCTGCGGCGGGAATTATTTTCATTGCGTTTTTAACATTGTAATCGGGTATAAATAAAACCTTAAAATACTTTCTTGCTGTTTCATCCTTTTCTAAAAGTGCAGATACCGCATTTATAAGCTTTATTACCTGCTTTGCGTTGTAATACCCAGGTGCCGCCTTACCCGCAAAAATAAATGCGGTGGGATAAAAATCCTTTAGCTCGCCGTTTTTAAGGTCAATATAAAGTCCCAGAACCGCCAGAATATTAAGAAGCTGTCGCTTGTATTCGTGTATGCGCTTAATTTGTACACTGAACATAAAATCAGGGTCAAGTAAAAAGCCGCCATTTGCCTTTACATAGTCGGCAAGCTGTCTTTTGTTTTTTGCCTTGATGCTCATAAGCTCATCTAAATCGGCAACGGAATTGTAGTTTTTTATCTCATCCAAAAGGGGAAGATTATCCCGCCAATCGGTGCCAATTCGGGCATCTGCAAAAGAGGATAGTCCATTGTTTGCAAGGCAGAGCCAACGGCGGTGAGAAATACCGTTTGTAATGTTTAAAAACCGCTGGGGATAAAGGGTATAAAACTCTTTAAATACCGATTCCTTAATAATTTCACTGTGGATTTTTGCAACTCCGTTTACCTTATGGCTAACATAAACAGCCATATTGGCCATACGAACAGTGCCGTCTTTAATAATAGAAATTTTGTTTATTAGTTCACTGCTTTTTATATTCTGCCTTAAATGATTGTTAAGCATTACCACATAAGGGTAAACCTTTGGCAAAATGCGGCAGAACAAGGCTTCATCCCAACATTCTAAAGCCTCTGCCATAACGGTGTGGTTGGTATACGAAAAAATTTCGCCTGATATTTTAAGTGCGTTTTCAAAATCCTTGCCGTAATCCTCACACAAAAGACGAATAAGCTCCGGTATGGCAACGGTCGGGTGGGTATCATTAAGCTGAATTTTTATATACTCCCCAAGACAGTTTATAGGCTTGCCCGTTTTGCTGAAATCTTTAAGGATAGATGCCACCGATGCCGCCGAGAAAAAATATTGCTGTTTAAGTCTAAGCGCCTTACCCTCCACCGTATCATCGGGCGGGTACAAAAAACCCGAAATAGCTTCGGCATTATTCTGCTCTTTAAACGCAAGGCAGATATCCCCATTTTTAAAGGCATTAAAATCAACAGGGGTACAGGGTTCGCATTGCCAGAGCCTTAGTCGATTTATGCGGTTTTTGCCTGCTATGGGAATATCAAACGGCACCGCCGTAACCTCACCATCACCAAACGAAACCTTTACGGCATCATCGCGATGCTCCTTTTCAAAGGCGCAATCCTCCTGCCATAAATCGGGTCTTTCGGTCTGCTCACAGCCGCTTATTTTCTGTTGGAAAATACCGTAGCGGTAACGAATACCATAGCCATCAAGCGGAATATCGGTTGCCGCCGCAGAATCCAAAAGACAGGCGGCAAGCCTGCCAAGACCACCGTTACCAAGAGCGGGATCGCTAAGTCTTTCAATACATTCGGGGTCAAAGCCCTTTTGCCTTAAGGTGGTTTTCAAGGTGTTGTGTAAATCAAGGTTGGCAAGACTACCCGTTATAAAGCTGCCGGGCAAAAACTCTGCCGAAAAATATGCCGCGCGCGGGGATGCCGCTTTTCTTTGGGGAAGAGTGCAAAAAACATCCATAAGGGCGGCAGTGATTGCGCGACCAAGCTTGCGCTCCATATTTTTTTGAGGCTTGCCGCTTAGTTTTTCAAGCTGTTTTTCAAGTGATTTTTGAAAAATTTCTTTCATAAAAATTATAACATTTCCTTTCATAAAATGTTCAATTGTTTCGCTTGTAAATTTCTGCCAATGCGCGAATTTCATCGGCAAGCATATTATCGGGGTCGGCGGTCATACGCCACACCCAGTTTCCACCCAAGGTAGAGGGCGTGTTTATTCTTGCCGAATCATCCAACCCCATATAATCATAAAGAGGGATTATAACTGTATTGGCGCGACTTTTATGACACTCCCTTATAAGGGCGGATGCCAGCTCCTTACTACGCTTTATATTCATATATCTTCGGGCATTTTTTCGCTCCTTTAAAGGGCAGGAGCCGAAAAAACCCGCCGTTGTCTGATTATCGTGGGTGCCTGTGTATACAAAAGCATTTTTGGGGATGTTGTGCAGCATATTGGGATTATCACTGCCATCAAAGGCAAACTGCATAAGCCTCATACCGGGAAAGCCGGTTTTTTTAATAAGCCGCTTTACATCCCTTGTTATATGCCCTAAGTCCTCGGCAATAAATTTTGTATTTCCCGCCGCAGAACAAAAAACATCGGTAAGGCTTTTGGCGGGTCCCTCACACCAAATTCCCTTCTTGGCGGTTTTGGCGCCATAGGTAATGGAATAGTAATTCACTATGCCTATAAAATGGTCAATGCGGATAACATCAAAAAGCTCTGCCTGACGGGAAATTCTTCTGCTCCACCACAAAAAATTCTCATCACTGTGAGCCTGCCAATTATAAAGAGGATTACCCCAAAGCTGACCATCTTTGGAAAACATATCAGGCGGTACACCTGCAACAGCCGTTGGAGTTCCATCCTCATCAAGGGCAAAAAGCTCGGGATTTGCCCATACATCAGCACTGTCATCGGCAACATAAAGGGGGATATCCCCCACAAGAAGTATCCCCTTTTGCCCTGCATACTTCCTTATCTCCCGCCACTGAGCATCAAAAGCATATTCTAAAAATTCAAAAAATTCCATTTGGCGGCTTAGATTTTTTTCAGCAAACAAAACAGCGTCATTTGTTTTGATTTTATAACGCGGAAAATCCATTCTTCCGCAACCGCCAAAATGTTCCTTTATGGCAGAAAACATTGCATAATCCCTTAACCAATAACTGTTTTTTGCGCAAAAGCTTTTAAAATCGCTCTGTTGGTCGGCGGTGGAATATTTTTTAAATCCCGAAAAAATTTCGCCAAGCAATTCTTTGCGGGTTTTATATAAATCGGCATAATCTACCTTACCAACATTTGGAGCTTCAAAGCGACTTAAAAGCTCTGAGGTTATCCATCTTTTTTTAAAAAACCATTCGGGATTTAAAAAGTAGGGATTGCCCGCAAACGCCGAAAAGGATTGGTATGGACTATCCCCATAGCCTGTGGGGCCAAGGGGCAAAAGCTGCCATATTTTACACCCTGCGCGGGATAAAAAATCCAAAAATCTTATCGAGGGCTCACCCATAACACCTATACCATAGTTACTGTTAAGAGAAAAAAGCGGCATTAAAATGCCATGCCCTCGGGAAAAAGGTTTTTGTTTTTTCAAAAAATCACCCCTTTACAGCGCCCGCCACAACACCCTTTATAATATATTTCTGACAAATAAGGTAAAAAATAATTATGGGGATTATTGCAAGCACCAGCATTGCCATTAATGCGCCCATATCACGGGAGCCGTAGCCCCCTTGAAGATACTGTATTGCAATGGGTAGCGTCTTGTAATCATTGCCTATAACAAGATAGGGCAGAAGATAGTCGTTCCATATCCACATTGTATTCAGTATTGCAACGGTGACTGCCGTAGGGCGAAGAATTGGGAAAATTACGCTAAAAAACAGTCTTATAGGATTACAGCCATCCACAACAGCCGCCTCCTCAATCTCCATTGGGATTGCCTTTACAAAGCCACTGAATATAAAAACCGAAAGTCCTGCTCCAAAGCCTAAATAGATAAATATTATGCCCAGAGGATTATCAAGAAAAAGCATATTAGCTATTTTAGACATTGTAAACATTACCATTTGAAAGGGTACAATCATACTGAATACAAAAAGATAGTAAATTATGGTTGACACCCTGTTTTTTGCCCTGATGAGATACCAAGAGGTCATTGAGGCACCAAGGGTAAGCATAAGAACAGACCCTACCGTTATAAAAAGGGAATAGAAAAAAGCCGTAAAAAAACCGGTTTTTTGAACACCGTTTATATAATTAACAAGTCCCGCGAAGGTTAAACTGTTTGGCAGTGAAAAGGGTGCGTCAGATATATAAAACTGACCCTTAAAGGAGTTAATTAAGACAATAACTACAGGGGCAATAAAAAGGGCGCAAAGAAGTACAAGCAGCAAAAAAGTTCCGTAATTTTTAGCTGATTTTGTTTCCATCTAGGCTTCCACCTCCCTGCTTCGGGTAAGGCGTAGCTGTAAAAGCGCAAGAGCCGCCACAATAAGAAAGAAAACTACTCCCTTTGCCTGACCCACGCCCTCCGAACCGACTCTGCCATAAAAGGTGTTATAAATATCAAGCGCAAGCATTGATGTTTCCCTGCCTGGCGCACCCGCCGTAAGGGCAAGGTTCTGATCAAAAAGCTTAAAGGAATTTGTAAGAGTTAAAAAGGTACATATTGTAAAGGATGGCATTGTAAGAGGCAATGTAATTCGCCATAAAATCTGCGATGGCTTTGCTCCATCAATTTTGGCGGCCTCAATAAGCTGAGGTGGGATATTGTTTATTCCCGCAATATAAATCACCATCATATAGCCTATCATCTGCCAATTGGTTAAAACAATAAGTCCCCAAAAGCCGTAGCTTGCATTCACCGTAATATCCGCTCCCACAAAAAGCAGAAGTCCATTGATAATTACCTGCCATATATAGCCCAAAACAATGCCGCCTATAAGGTTAGGCATAAAAAATACTGCCCTGAAAAAGTTGGTGCCCCTTATGCCCTTGGTAAGAACAAGGGCAAGCAAAAAGGCAAAAAGATTAACTGTGATTATGGCAACTACCGCGAATTTAACCGTAAACCATAAGGCATTTAAAAAGTTGTTATCCTCGGTAAATGCCGAAATATAGTTAGAAAATCCAATAAAGGTGGCATCGGTGACGGTGGTAAATTCGGTAAATGAAAGATAAATACCAAGTACAAAGGGTATTAAAAATGCTACACCAAAAGCAAGAAGGGTCGGTAGAGCAAAAACTCCGAAATATCTGCTTAAATGTTTATGCATATTATCAGTCCTGTTTTATTTGCTTTCTTTTTTCCAATCGGCCACCATATCCGCCTTAACCTGCTCAAAATTCTTAGAGCCCTGAGCATAGCCTAAAAGTCCCGCGCCGAAATTCTCCTTAAAGGTCTGACTTGGAAAGATTGTAAAATTCCAAGGAATGGTGGTAACATTGTCGCGATTCATATAGCGAATAACCTCTTTTGCAAGGGGATCCTTAGGCGCCTCTGATTCCTCAAAGGTGGAAAAGGGCGCAATATAGTCTAGCTTTTCGGTTACGAATTTTTTGCCTGTGTCACTGGAATAAAGCCAGTAAACAAACTCCTCGGCAAGCTTTTGCTGATTTTCGGTAGCGTTTTTATTAATGCAAAGATAGTTTTCGGTGCCTATGCAAAGTCCCTGAGTTTCCTCACCCTCTACGCCTGTGTAGATGGGCAAAAATTTAATGTTATTTTCAGAAACCTTGTTGCCCGCAACATCCTTAATCTGACTCCACGCCCAGTTTCCGTTCTGCACCATAGCGCACTTGCCTAAGGCAAATTCAGCCATAGAATCGGCAACCGATTTACTGCCCAACAGCTTTTTATCGGTTACGGAGTTGTTAATATAAAGGTCGAAAATATTCTTAAAATTATTAGCATATTCAAACTTAATTTCGCTGAGGTCATCCTTTGCAAGATCAACCTTATTTTTTTGGAACTCATAATAAAGGGGGATGTTTGCAAGATGTGTCTGCCAGCGCCAATCCTCACCCGATTTAAGTGAAGTGGAAGCAAATACACCCTCAATTCCAAGCTTTTCCTTATTGGCGGTCATATCCTCCACCACCGCCTTGAGGTCAGCGAAGCTTTTGATTTCTTCGGTGCTGTTTATTTTTACCTTTTTGTTATCAAGGGCAAAATATTTATCTGTTATCTCGGCATTGTAAATAATGCCATAACCCTCCACAACATAAGGTATGCCGTACACTCCGTCGCCCTCGGTAATGGCAAGACTTTTATCGGTAAGGGCATTGTAAAGGGCGGTTTCCTTTAAGTCCTTGCAGTAGCTTTTCCAGTTGGCGTATCCGCGGGGACCGTTTATCTGAAAAATTGTGGGAGCAGTGGACTTTGCCATTTCAGATTTTAAGGTCTGCTCATAGGTGCCCGATGCGGCAGTAACCACCTTAAGCTCAACACCCTTTTCCTCCTTGTATACCTTGGCAATTTCATCGTATACATCGGCAATCTCGGGTTTAAAGTTTAAATAATAAATCGTGTCCCCTGTTTCTCTTTGACATCCGCTTAAAGAAAATAGGGAAATAATAATTATTGCTGTAATGGTTAAAAAAGATATTGCTTTTTTCATAAAAATAGCCTCCTGATATTAATTGTGCTTATAAGTGTGCTAATAGTTTTACCAAAAAAATAAAAAAATTTCAAAAAAGACTTGATTTTTATTAAAAGAGGCTGTATAATAGCATAGTCCCTTAAAAGCATTATCTTAATATGTATGGAGAGATGGCTGAGCTGGTCTAAGGCGCACGACTGGAAATCGTGTTCAGGCTTAAACCCTGACAGGGGTTCGAATCCCCTTCTCTCCGCCAAAAGAAAACCACAATATTTTGTGTATGGTGATTATCGT
>JAGAOS010000027.1 GCA_017623575.1 Clostridia bacterium | reverse complement strand
ATAATTTACTTAGTATATTTAAAGGTGGTGTTGGCGTTGAGCGGTGTTTACCCTTATTTTTTTATAATTGCCCGTTGGATTATTGCCCTTTGCTCATTGGGTATTATCGGCGCGTGGATTCACTATTTTATTAAAACAAAAATACCCCGCACACCCATTGCCGCTCTTGTTACCGCTGACGGAATTTCTATTGATATAACGGCAACCGAAAATAAAAAACTGCAATCTTTTTTTCAAAGGATATGCAGTTTTTTTATGTTGTATTATTAAATTTTTATTGTTTGCCCTATGGCTGCAGTTTGTTTTTCTCCATCACATTCAACTGTAAACACATCTCCACTTATTTTAACAGAAAAAACCTTACCCCAAATACGGGCATTTTCAATTTGCATATTTTCTGCGGGACGATTTTTAACAGGGCGAATCGCTACACTACCATCAAAATCAGGATAAATACCAAAAATATAAAAGAAAATCATCTGTGCCGCCGAAACCGAGCTTATATCGCCTTGCAAAGGTGTTGTTTCTCTGTTTGCAATTCGGTTTGCCGCACAAGAATCTCCCATATAAGGCATTCTTGTGCCCCACCAATAAACTCTTTTCAAAATATCGGTTGCTTTTTCATCATAGCCCATTTCATAAAGTTGTGCGCATATCTGCATAGTAAAGTGGGTACAAATTCCGCCACCGCCATTATCGATATCATCTTGATCATATTGGGGATCTAGTTTAGAAAGGCTATGCAATCCAAATTTTGAAAGAAATTCTTTTTCATTCAAATGAGAAATCAATCCGTTACGCTCGTTTTCATCTAAGACGCCACTGTTAAGAAATTTAAACATCTGCACAGTATAGCGAATATCTCTATTTCCCTCTGCATCAATAAAATCATACCATTTTTCTTTTTCATTCCAAAGGATTTTTAGTTTTTCTTTTAAAGCGGCGGCTCGTTTTGGCAAGTTTTCATCAGTACAACCCGCAAATCGAGTAAGTTCATAAACACGCATATAATTAAGCCAACGTCTTGCATTTAAATCGGGTATAACTCCATTATACGGGCCATTTCCATTATGATGCAATTCCAAATGGCTATCACCTTTAAGACCATAGTCATAAAGTTCTACATCTTTACTCACGTCATCGCAAACGTAAGCGTGATAACGCATCCACTCCAAAACGGTACGCTCTCCTACCTGTTCAAAAAGAAAATCCTTTTCACCGGTTGCCAATATATGATGATACACCATAAGGATAATTTTTTCTTGATTTATGGGATACCATGGGCCTACCGCCCCTGAGGTTACAGGATTAAGGGCATAAGATTTAGTAAGATCGTTACGCAAATATGCTTTAAGTTGCTTTTTGTTTCCCTCGGAATCATAAATAGGATGAAGCATAAGTCCACCACAATAATCCCAAAGATAAGAGCACATACACCCGCCTGTAACACTTCCTGTACTGTAATATGGAAGGGCGCAAAGGTCGGGATTTTCCCATCGGCAAAGAATATAGGTAACAAGTGAACGATAATATAAATTATCAAGTTCTTTATCATCAGTTTTAAGCCTTGGTAAATTATTATAAATTCGTTTTGCTTCTGTTTTAAAATACTCAAAAGAAGATTTTAGCAACTCATCATAATTATTTATGGCTTTTTCTGCAGCACTTAAAGATTCTTTTTCTTCACCTATATGGATAGAAAACCAAAAAGTGATAGAGTTTTTAGGTAAAACAGTAATCTCGCTCTCCCAAAGATAGGCTCTTTTAAACTGAACCATATTTTCTAAAGATGTAGTATATCTTGTAGCCGCAGTTTCTGTTACCGAAGAAAGAATATGGGGATTTTTATTTTCTATATAAAAATCTCTATTATCTCTATCGGATTTGGGGATTAAAAAATCCCAATTTTCCTCCCTGCGAGCAGCACCACGATAGGCTACCGATAGCGGCATTTTCAGTTCTTTTTCGGTAAGATTTAAAATGGTTATACTTTGTACCACAGACCTCTCATTTGGAACAACTGCCGTTACTGATTCCAAAGAAAATCTATCATTTTTGCCTTTGCGCAAAATTGCGTTTGGAAGCCACTTCCAGCTATCGGTTTTAATGTTTTCTCCATCAATCCAAACATCAAAAGAAAATCCTGTATTGGTATATGGACAGGCCTGAAATCCCCTCATAGAAGTAACAAAAGATGGGGGAGTAAGTACCGAAGCAAGATTAGCCGCAATACCTATATCTTTATCCTCCAAAATATTATTTTTGCCATCAAAAGCATATTCATTTGAGTCAAATAGTTCTAAAAAAGAAGCCATACAACCACCTCTGACATCAGTTTTTTTTACTATAACACAGTTCTAAAATTATTTCAATATTTTCCCTTGTTTTTAATTTTTTAACACCTCGGCTTTGGCGGTTTCCTTGACAATGCAAAAGCATACTGATATAATTTACTTAGTATATTTAAAGGTGGTGTTGGCGTTGAGCGGTGTTTACCCTTATTTTTTTATAATTGCCCGTTGGATTATTGCCCTTTGCTCATTGGGTATTATCGGCGCGTGGATTCACTATTTTAT
>JAGAOS010000026.1 GCA_017623575.1 Clostridia bacterium | reverse complement strand
ATTAACAAAACTCTTTGACCTTAAATGTGCAATTTTTAAAGCAGATTTTGGTGAAGAGAATTTCATAAGGCTGCCGCCTATGAGGTTCGATGAACCAAAGTATGCCTAAAAATAGCCATTTAAGGCTGATTCGAGTTTGAATGCTCCGGCTAACCAAAATATAGATTATTCACCTTTAACAATAACGGCTTCAATGCCTAAAATATCGGCAATCTTCTTAATGGTTTTTGCGTGATGTCCAACACCTAAAGCATAGTGATGTGTAGGACCTTCCATAACCCACTTCTTAATAAAGTCGCGGGTGTTGGGCTCAAAGTAACCACGAGTGTTGGTGTTGCCTGTTGGGGGAATTGCACCCTTTTTGGACTCACCCTCACCAATGATGAAGCGGAACTTACCGTTAGCACCCTGGGTAATACCAAGCATAGTAATAGGACCTTCCTTGAGCTTAAACTCAACAGATGCGCCGTTACCGGGCTTGCCGTGATACTTAAGCAGGCTACGGAGAATAGGCTTGCCCTCAGCAATTCTCATATGGTGGGGACCGTCGTGACCAACAAAGATATAATCCTCATCAAATCCAAAGGGATGGAACTCTGCAAAGCTACCGCCAATATCAAGTCTATCCATAATAAGCATAGCAATACAGGTTTTAATATCATACTCACCGCACATGGGGAAGCCCTCTGCGTTGAGAATAGAGTTACCAACAATAAAGGAGCTTGCTACATGGCGCTGAATGCTGCCCTCGCTACCCTCATAGTAGTATGCAAGACCGGTAAGCTTAAACTTTTCAATAAGTCTGTCAAGTGCGGCGGCAGTTTTTGCAGCCTCGTGTAAATCCTTTTCGGTAACCTTTACTGTAACGGGGTCGCTAACGGGATTAGGCATATCAAACTCGCGTTCAATAATTTCCTTTTTAGCGGCGATTTCTTCATCGGTTACTTCGTTATAGGCTTCAACAGCATCCTCAATCTCCAAAAGAGGAACATGGCAACCAAAAGCGGCAGAAACTGCGGTAGGATCGGCGTGCATATCGTACATAGCTTCCATAACATGACCCATAAGACCCATTCTGGCACCCTTAAGGTCGTGAAGAACCTTAGCAATATCACACCACTCTTTAACCTCTGCTTCAACACGCTTATCATTGTAAAGAACACCAATAATAACATCGTAAATTTTACGGTTAAGGCGGTTTGCAACGCAAATAAACTCAGGAACCGAGCAGATTGCATCATTTTCAAGCTGCATAAAGGTGCAAGCCTTGGAGCAATCCATAGCCTCTAAGGGCTGAACGGCTAAAAGCACCATAGGAACATTAAGGTCACGGATGATGGGAGCGTATACAGAGGATGTTGCATATGTAACCATATTACAGAAAATAACATCCAGATTATCACCCTGCATCTTTTTAAGAGCCTCATAACCCTTGATGCTGGAGTCTACCATACCGTAGTCGATAATTTCAACATCGTTCTGAGCAATGATTTTCTGTGCGTCCTTGTGGTAACCCATAATGTTTTCATATAAACCGGGGAACTGATGCCAATAGGTATCGTGAGCAACTGCGAAAATACCGATTCTAGCATTTCTTTTATTTTTTCTTTCTAACATAACAAAAATCCTCCTGAATTAATTATATTCGTTCCAGTCATCCGCCTTATCCATTACAAGCAGAGTACCCGAAATATTTGTACACTTAATAGCCTTGCCCAAAACTGTGTCCTCAACCGAGGATTCAAAATCTTCACTTACAAAGTGGGGATATTTTGAATTAAGCATTGCATAGGTTTTGTTTACATCGCCATTTTTAGGTAAAACATAAACGGTTGCGTTTTTAAGACCGTTTATTTGAATTCTTCTTTCAACGCCCATCTGTGTAGAGATGGCCTCAATAGCGTGGATGCTGTTCATACTATCCTGATTTACAAAAATGCGACATTCGTGGCGCCAGGCTCTTGGCATATGATAGTTTGCAACACCATTTTCAATGTAGGTTTCATTAGCCAAAAGAAGGGGCGCACCAAGCTCGGTTTTAAGACCGATTTTAACGGTAGTGTCGGGGCAGTAGCCCGAGAACCAAAGGCTAGACTCGTGTCTGTGCATTAAAATAACAGGTTCTTTTACAGATTTATCCAGCTTTTGAATTTTAACTATATAGCCCATCTCCTCAGCCTGTATGCGAAGAAGAATTTCAACGGGGAAAAGCTCCTCATTAATAGTGGTATCACTCTTAACAGAGTCATCAGCATCGGTTGCCTTTCGTGAGCAATCCGAGCCGCGGCACCAAGAGATTTTACCGCCGTTTTTGGTATTTACTGTGTGGGCAATAACTCGCTTTTCGCCATTTTGCTCGGCAGATACCAGAACATCGGCATCATCCTTTGCTACTGCGGTTAAGCCGCCGTCGGTAAGAATACCATTATAGAAAAGCTTATCGGCATAGCTGTCATTTATAAGGTTATCCATATCCTTTGCCTTTTCGGCTGTGAAGATACCCGTAAGCTCATCCTTAATTTCAAGCTTCAAGGCATCAATAAGGCGCTGGTCGGTATCTTTAAGGCTACCGTAAAGCATTACCTTGCCGCCTGCATTTGCAAAATCAAGCAGGGCATCGGTAACAACACTTCCCTTTTCGGGTACGGGGGAAACCAAAATTCTGTTTTTAAGGAAGTTATTATCATTCTTTCTTAAAGCAACAAAATTATCGGTTGAAATTACGGTAGAAAGGGGTAACGAACGGTTAATTGCGGCAATCAGGTACCAATCCTCAAAGAAGGATTTTTCCAATCTGCCGCCTGCCATAGTGCTGTACTCCCTGAAGGGGTAAACCCAAACAAAGGGGGATGCCTCGTCGGGGGCATTTTCATAGGCAGAAATCAGATATGGTGTTACCTCACGGGGGACTCTGTCCGGCATTTCGCCGTAGGAATTATCTACGGAAAGCATATTAAGATGATTTGCAACCACAGTTTCGCCTTTTTTGTTGATTCTGGCACAGCTCATTGGCAAATAAATATCGTGCGGCTGACCTTCATATCGGTCTATCCAGGGACTATTCAGCCACCAAGGGTCGTGAATGTAAAAACGGAAGAGATAATCTTCTTTAGGTAGCTCGGCAGCGCGGGACATATAGCCTGCAAGCTCTAAGCCGAAGTTTCCGTCCAATGCCGCCCAAGGGGAATTTGGCGGAGGCAGGACTTTATCTACATCCTCATAAATCATTTTGTGATTTACGGCATCGGTAGCATAGTCAACGCCTACCGTAAGGTTAGTACCGCGGGTTTCAATGGGATAACTGCAGTATGTACGGAAAAGCTTCCAAAATTCGGCAATCTTTTCCTCACAGCTTTTAATCTTTTCGGGGAAAAATTCTTTGCCGTTATAAAGGGCGCCTGTAACACCCCAGGTTTCGGTACCAAAACCAAAACCGTTGGAAAGCCAGATGTAATCAAAGCCCATATCATTAAGAAAAATCTGGGATTGCTTACCTAAAAACTCACCAAAGGGGGTTCCCTGAGGAATACCGTTTGGGTATGCCGCATAGTGATAATCGTCGGCATCAAGGGAGTAATAGCAGCAAACCATACTCTTAACACCCATAGATACACCCTCGCATACCTCATTATGACGGTTGTATTTAAAATCAGAAATAGCAAACTCAGGACCGGGGTCAAAGGTTTCGCCAACCTCAATATCCTTACCTGTAATTTCCTTGCCCACCCGCTTTAAGGCGGCAATAATTTGCTTTAAGTGTTTGTACCGCATTACAGGAGGATTCTCTATATAATCGTAGCAACGGGAATGAAGACCTCTGCATTCGGGGTCGTTGACCTTATCCCATGTCTGTCTGCGGTTGGCGCCGCCTATAAAGCGGTCCCATTCAAAAACCTCTTCTAAATCACCCTTGTAATCCAAAAGCTCACTACCATCGGAAGTCCACATCATAACAGCAATTTTTTCCGCCTTGGCGGTAAGCTCGCTCCAATGAGTGAAAATTTTACGGCATACCGATTCAATATAGTCGGGCTCGGTAGATTTAAACGGCTTTAAGCTAAGCTCTAAGCAAACTCTTTTTAAATTATTCAACCCTTTAACCTCCAACCATAGGAATTTAATTATATATTACCACAAGCAGATTTAAATTACTATAACAAAAATAAACATTTTATGTCTAAAATAAACATTTTTTAAAGATTTTTTTACAAACCTATTTTATTTAGGTTGATTTATTTTAAATTTATGTGTATAATTATTTTGCAAAGCAACAGTTACAGGAGGTTTATTTATGGATAAAATGATTTTTGAAGACATAAATCCCTTTGTGCGCTATGCTCAATTTTTAACAATTACCTCAAACAGACAGTATGTAAACATTGCCCCCTATGACTACCGCTTGTTTTTTTGTTGCGGCGGTTCGGGACAAATTCAGGTAGACGGAATTGTGTATGAAATGAAGCTGGGGACCTTTTTGTTTTGGCCGCCCGGACTTCGTTATAGCCTGCTTCTTAACAAAAGCAGCAAAAAGCTTGATTTAATGCAGGTTAATTTTGATTTTACCCGCAACAACTCAAATCTTGTTGACCCTATTGCCCCTGCAAAATGGCGCAATTTTGACCCCCAAAAAATCATTGAAAGGGTTACTTTTAAGGATTATCCCGAATTTAACAGTCCCCTGTTTATACCTGATATTCAGTTTATAAGCAACCCTATGTACAATATGGTTACCGAATTTATTTCTAAGAAAAACTTTTATATGGCTCGTTCATCCGGTCAGCTTAAAAGCATTTTATCCCTTTCGGGTCGCTTTATGGTAAATGCCCGCAGCTCGTCCAGAAGTGAATTTTTGGTAAACAAGGTTATTCAGTACATTCACACCCATTACCGCGAGGAGGTTAATAACCAAACCTTAGGTGAATATTTTGGTTATCACCCCAACCACCTTAACCGACTTATTGTTCAGCATACGGGAATGTCCATACACCGTTATTTAATAAACTGCCGTATTGATGCCGCTATTGATATGCTTCAGGCAAGTGACCTTAAAACAGGTGAAATTGCCGAAGCGGTAGGCTTTAGAGATTCTACCCACTTTTTAAAATATTTTAAAAAGCTTACGGGTAAAAACACCAGAGATTTCAGGCAGTAAAATAAAGCCACAAAAAACGCAATAGAAATGCTTTGATTTTGCATTTTCTATTGCGTTTTTATAATATTCATAACAAAGAATACTGTGTTTTTGTTTTAGCGTTTTTAGAATACTTCCACTCTGCCTAAAGCTCTTCTGCCAGCGTTTTTCGTTTTTTCCATATGCCCGAAACAAAATACAGCATACTTGGTAGGGCAAATCCATAGGGCGCCAAACCGTATCCCAGCACAAATCCGTAAAAGCCCAAATCTAAAGCAATTCCAAAAAGCCAGCTTAAGCCTATTCTAAGAACAACACCATCCAATATAGCAAGCACCATACTAAGCTTTGCATTGCCAATTCCCTGTACAAAGGCGCCGCTTCCACGCATAATGGCAAAGGCGGGGAACATCCACAGAATAGCCGCTATAAAGGTTCCCGACATTTGGTGTACCTTTGGGTCGCTTGAAAACAGCATAAAAAATTCCTTGCCAAAGAAAAGATAAAGAAAAATACAAATGATTGTAAACACACCCGAATATACCCACGCCCAATAAACCACGCTTTTGGCGCGTTTTTGCTCACCCGCGCCAATGTTCTGGCTTATCATAGGTATGGCGGCATACTGAATACCCATACAAAGCTTGTTTATGATGTCATCTATTCTTACGCCCACGCCAAAGGTTGCCGATGCCACAACCCCAACATTATTTATAAGGGAATTTACATAAAGCATAGAAATATTTATAAAGCCCGACTGTATTGCCATAGGCGTTCCCAAAGATACAATAAGCCTTGAATATTTAGCCTCCGGCAAAAAGGATTTAAATCTGAAATCAAAGCCAAAATCCTTTTTGCGCTTATAAAGATAATAAATGGAAAACAAAAACGATCCCGCCTGACCTATTATTGTTGCCCAAGCGGCGCCTGCAACTCCAAAACCTAAATATCCCGTAAAAAGCAGGTCTAAAACCAAATTTATAACCGACGCTATTCCTATAAAAAGCAGAGGTCTTTTGGAATCGCCCATACCGCGAAGCACCGCCGACACCATATTATAGCCTGCTGTAAAAATAAGTCCCGCCGCACATATTACAAGGTAATCCATTGCCATTGCATAAGATTCCGCAGGGATTTTCATAATATTAAGAATCCAATACCTGATAACAAGAATTGCCATTGTTAAAAACAGCGCCAAACCCAAAACCAGAGTAAAAAGAGTTCCTATTATATTATTCATTTCTCTTTTTTTACCCGAGCCCAACGCCTGTGCAACAAGCACCTGCCCCGCATTTGAAACGCCAAGGCATATCATTACAGCAAAGTTTATTATCTGACTGCTTTGTGAAACGGCAGAAAGACCTGCAGTGCCAACATAGTTGCCTACAATTATCATATCAATGGTGCTGTATAGCACCTGCAGGGCATTTGATGCCATAAAGGGCAAAGTAAACCATAAAAGCTGTTTTGGAATATTGCCCAATGTAAAATTCTTAGTAATACTGTTGCTTGCCAATTTAATCGTCGACCTTTATATTTTTTATTTAGGTAGCATATTCATTGTAACTCTTGAATGTGGAAAATTCTCCTCACAAAATTCCTGCATACGCCGTCTGCCAAAAATGTGATTACTATGTATGTTTATATGTGGCACAAACACATTGTTTTCCTTCATCCAAAGAAGAACCTCCATACCTGTATCACCATTTCCCAGACTGTAATCAAGGGTTATAAACTCAAAATCCATTATAGACAAAAGTAATATAGCCACCTTGGAGCTTCTGCAACACTCATATCCGGCAGCGGGAAACTTGCGGGAGTCATCCAAAAAAAGTTTAAAGCGCTTTATAATAACCACCTCTTAAATATTATAGCACCGCAAAAAGCAAAAGGCAAGAACCGAAACTTAAATAACAATGCTCTTTAACCCGCGATTTATTAAGCAGGGTATAAAAAGCACCGCAATAAAAATGCAAAAGCCATTTATTGCAGCGCTTATTTTCTTTAATTATTTAGCCAGAGCATTTAAACTTGAACCAGGTTTTGAAACACATATTTTTCGTTATACTTTGTTTAAATACTCGTAAATCCGTTAGGATTTACTGCGTTTTAGCCTAGTATAACAAAAAATAATGTTATTAACAAAACTCTTTGACCTTAAATGT
>JAGAOS010000025.1 GCA_017623575.1 Clostridia bacterium | reverse complement strand
TTACATAGCAAAAACCTGATTTTCCTAATTGTTTGAAATTCGGCGTCTTTGACGTCTGTTTTGTTATGCCTTTTTTGCCGTCATACAATTCACAACATTTTTTAATTTTTAGACTTGACTTTTAATAGTTAGTCTTTCTTTAATAAATCCTATTATCACAAGTCCTGTAATTAAATACAGGGTAAATAATATTCCGTTTGATAATATAGGGTTTATGAAAATAAAAATAAGGCTAAAAACACTCCAAAACAAATAAGAAATAATAGCAATCAATTTCATTTTCTTTTTATTGGATATCTTTTTATTTTTGTTTTCTATAGGACATAAAAGTAATATAACCAAAATACATAACAGACTAATTAGAATATGAAGATAACCACTTTTTATAAGCTCCTGTTTTGTAAATGCAACAACAGTAAGGTAGCAACATACAAAAGTAAAATTACAGGTTAAATATGTATTGGCGTGAAATCCACCTGTGTATTTTCTCACAGAGATAAATACAGTTAAAAATGTTATGCCCAAATAAAATGTGTTGGTTATTAGTGAAATTAATAGTATTAAAATTATATTCAGTAACGAGGATAGAGTTATTTCAATTCCGTATTTATAAAGTTCAATTTCTTCTTCATTTATAACCTTTTTATTGCATATATAACGCAAAATTATTTTTGAAAAAAATTCAATCAAAGCTACACCCCCTACCGTCAGTATATATGGTTTTTGGGGGATTTCAAGAGCCAATTTTGCCATTTGGCAAGTATGGTTCCGTTTTGGCAAATTTGGAAAAAACTTTGTTGATTTTGACGGTGAATTCTGATTTTAAAAAACTTATTTACTTTACAGCCAAAAGCCGTTATAATAATTATAGTTCATTAAACTAGAAAAAATTTCCGGAGGGCAAAATGATTAAAATTGCAATTTGCGATGATGAAAAATTTTTTGCTGATTATTTACATTCGATTTTAGACAACTCATTTAAAGAATTATGTAAATCAGTAGAATTTTTTGTTTTTTATGACCCCCTAAAAATGGCTGAATATATGACTTTTGGGAATTTTGATGTTGTTTTTTTGGATATAGATATGCCCTGTTTAAGCGGCTTTGATATAGCCAAAAAAATCTGCAATACTCCCAACCAAAAAACTAAAATAATCTTCATTTCTGCCATGTATGATCTGGTATACGAAAGTTTTGAATATCAACCATTTTATTTTATTAAAAAAGGCTCTGAAGATGTGATGATAAAGGATATTCAACATCTTTGCAAAAAAATTGTCAATATCTTTAAAATCAATTTCAAAATAAATGTAAATATCTGTGAGCAAGGAATATTTGAACTTTTTACAGAGGATATACTGTATATAAAAAGCGAAAAGCACTATATTATCTATTATTTAACCTGTACAGACCACCCTCTTAAAGAACGAACTACCATTGCTCAGAAGAAAAAAGAACTGTCTTCTATGTTTTTTGTTCAATCACATCAAAGATTTTTAGTTAATATGAATCACATAGTCAAAGTTGATTTAAATGCTGATAAAATATTTTTATCTGATGAAAAAATACTTCCCATAAGTAAATCCTTTAAGGCTGAATTTTTAAAAGAATATAGACTCTTTAAGAGAGGTACCATTTTATGTTGAAAGTTTTTTGGTTGTGTTTTGAACTATTTATAAATTTATTTCAAGGTGTAGTTTGCTCCAGTTTTATTTGGAAAACTGCAGAATCAAAAATATCTAAAACCAAAAGTTTAATTTGTTTTTGGTTGTGCAGTTTTTCGTATTTTGCAGTTGTTACATTAATGAACTATATATCATACTTTGAGGGAATTGGAATTTTCGCTTATACGGGTGTATTTTTCTTTTTTCTTTTATTTTGTCATTATGGTAATATATTTAAAAAAATACTTTTAGCAGTCATACCAACAAGTTGCTTAGCCTTTTCTAATGTTATAGTCGTACAGTTTTCGGGAGTTGTTTTTGATATTCCTATAGTGGATATTCTTTCAAAACAAGATTTAGCAAGATTTACAATTGTAATCATTGTGAATATTATTTTAGTAATTATACTTTTATTAATACAAACTTTATTTACAAAAAACGATATTTCGCTTAATAAGTCTGAATGGTTGCTAATATGTTCAGTATTATCACTTTCAGTTCTTGATTTTGCTTTTTTATACGGAGCAATTTTTTTAGGCGCCTCACAAATAATCAGGCAATTTATTGCTATTGCTATCTTTTTGTTAATAGTAATCGTTTCAACGGTATATTTTTTGTTAATAAAATTAAGTAATAAAAACAGAATCGAAACAGAGCATATATTGCTTAAACAGCAGTATAATTTGCAAGCAAAATCAATTGAAGAAATTAAAAATCAGTACACAAAATTGCGAAAAACACGACACGATTTTTCTAATATCCTTAAAATTGTTCACAATCTGTTGAACGACAATAAAATACCCGAAGCAAATGAATATATTTCTCAGTACTTTCAAAAACAAAAAGAAACAGCCAGATTTATTGTCACAGATAATGAATATGTAAATGCCATTATAAACTTAAAATTATCGGATGCTACCGCCAAAAATATAGAAATAAAAATAAATACTATTTCCGATATCGGGAATGTAGATAATTGGGATCTGTGTAATCTACTTGGTAATATGCTGGATAATGCCATTGAATCCTGCGAAAAATGCACTGAACGATATATATCTTTGTATATTGCCAGAGAAAACAATTTTTTAATTATTGCTATTAAAAATAAAATAGAAAAATCAATCTTAAAAGATAATCCCGCATTAAATACTAATAAAAACGGCTTAGAGCATGGATATGGAATCCGCATTATAAAAGATATTGCACAACACCATAACGGATTTGTCGATTTCTATGAAGAGGATAATTATTTTTGTTGCCGCGTTTATGCAGAATTTAACTGCAATATATAATCAAAAAACCACCCCATAGCCAAAACTATGGGGTGGTAAAATTTTTAAAAATTTAAATTACTGATTGTTTTCAATATAAGCGGTAAGCTCGCCTATTGTTTTTATGTTTTCAATCTCCTCATCGGGAATTTCAACCTTAAACTCATCCTCAATGGACATTAAAACCTCAACAACATCTAAGCTATCTGCGCCTAAATCATCCTGAATATTTGTATTTTCAGTAAGTGTGGAAATATCATCAATATCAAACTGCTCTGCCAAAATCTCTTTAATTTTTTCTAAAACCATTTTTAGACCTCCAAAACAAAAATTTTTGCCACAAAACCTGTTTAAATCACTAGACAAAACAGATAAAAAGTGGTATATTAAATTATTATAAACCGAAAAATATGTTGTTGTAAAACTCGGTCTATATATATGATAATATGTTTATTTTGAAGTTTTGTCAACACTTTTTTAAAAATTTTTAAATAAAAGGGGGGTAATGTTATGGAAAAATACGCTGTTATAGGGTATCCGTTAGGGCATACAATGTCGCCGTTTATACATAATCGTATGTTTAAGCTAAGCGGCATAAACGCCACCTACGAAGCCATTTTAACCCCGCCCGAAAAGCTGACAGACACCGTAAATATGCTAAAGACATATAACGGCTTTAACATAACAATCCCCCATAAGGAAGCCCTGCTTTCCCTTATAGATGAACCCACCGAAACGGCTTTAATATACGGGGCTGTAAACACCGTAGCCAACAAAAACGGCAGACTTTTTGGCTACAGCACCGATGCTGACGGCTTTGTAGCCGCTCTTAAATTAGAAGAAATCCCCCTAAAGGGTAAGGTTTTAATACTTGGCAGCGGCGGTGTTTCGCGCACAATTGCCACCGAATGTATGCGTCACGGCTGTGAGGTGACAATTGCCGTTCGTCCGTCCGGTATGGAAAGGGCTGAGCGACTTAGCAATGATTTAAAGGAACGATTTATTAAGGGTGCTACCTGTATTACACTTGGAGATATATGCGGTGACTACGATTTAGCCGTAAACGGAACTCCGGTTGGTATGCATCCAAAAACAAATGAATCTGTGCTGAATGAAAATCAGCTTAAAAATATAAAATATGTTTTTGATTCGGTATATAATCCCGAAAACACAAAACTTGTAGAGCTTGCGCAAAGCCTTGGCATTAAGGCAATTTCCGGTATGGGAATGTTAGTAATGCAGGCGGCAAGGGCTCAGGAGCACTGGTACGGCGCAACCTTTAAAAATGAGGATATGAAACAGCTTATAGCCGATGCAAATGATGAAATGAGGCGACTGTTTGGTGAATAAAAACATAGTTCTATGCGGCTTTATGGGTAGCGGCAAAACCGTTACGGGTAAGGCTTTAGCCCAAAAGCTTAAAATGGAATTCATTGATTTAGACCATTTTATTGAAAATGCAGAAAATATGACGGTAAGTGATATTTTTTTAAAATTTGGTGAGCCACATTTCAGAAAACTGGAAAGCAAAGCGGCAGAAGTCCTTGGTAAATCCCAAAACAAGGTTATTGCCTGCGGCGGCGGTACGGTTATTAATCCCCAAAACGCAAAAGCCCTTAAAGTAAACGGAGAAATTTTTTATCTTAAGGTTTCGGCAGACACCGTAAAGGCTCGTCTTAAAAACGACACCACCCGTCCACTGCTTGCAAAGGATAAAGAAAATGCTGTTGATTCCTTGCTTGCCGCCCGCGAGCCGATTTATTTAGCGGCGGCAGACCATATTATTGATTCAAACGGCAGTATTGTTTTTGCCGTAGAACAGATTTTAAAAATTATAAACAAAAAATATTAAATCTAGAGCGAGAGCAAAATCCCACTCTTCAGAAGGAGTTAAATTTATTATGATTATTGTACTTAAAAACGGAACAACAAAACAAGAGGCAGAAAATTTCAGTAATATTTTAACCGAAAAATACGGTGTTCAGGTTAATGCCTGGCACGGCGCAATGTCCACCGTTTTGGGTCTTTTAGGTGATACCCACAAGGTTGATATTGAATCCATTGGCGCTTATGAGCTTGTTGAAAGCGTTAAACGAGTTCAGGAGCCTTACAAAAAGGTAAACCGCGCATTCCACCCCAACAACACCGTTATTGAGCTGGAAAACGGCATTAAAATCGGTGACGGAAGCCTTAACATTATTGCAGGTCCCTGCTCGGTTGAAAGTGAAGCTCAGATTATTCAGGTTGCAAAGGCAGTAAAGGAAAGCGGCGCAACCCTGCTTCGCGGCGGCGCATTTAAGCCCCGTACATCCCCCTATGCCTTCCAGGGTCTGCACGCTGACGGTATTGAGCTTTTACTCAAAGCCAAAAAAGAAACCGGTCTGCCCATTGTTACCGAAATTATGAGCGCCGAGCATATTGACCTTTTTAAGGATGTTGATATTATTCAGGTTGGCGCAAGAAATATGCAGAATTTTGAGCTTTTAAAAAGTCTTGGTAAGCTGGATAAGCCGATTTTACTTAAAAGAGGTCTTGCAAACACAATAGAAGAAACCCTTATGAGTGCTGAATACATTATGAGCGAGGGTAACGAAAAGGTTATTCTTTGTGAGCGCGGTATTCGTACCTTTGAAACCTACACCCGTAACACCTTGGATGTTTCGGCAGTAGCTATTTTCAAAAAGCTTTCACACCTTCCCGTTATTGTAGATCCCAGCCATGCCGCAGGTATACCTTGGCTTGTTGAGCCCCTTTCAATATCATCACTCGGTGTTGGTGCAGATGCCCTTATTATTGAGGTGCATAATGATCCTCCTCACGCCCTTTCTGACGGTGCGCAGTCACTTACCCCCGACCGCTTTGATATGATTGCAAAGCGCATTTTCGCCGCTAAATCGGCACTGGATTCTGCCCTTAAATAGAAATCAGGTGACAAATATGTCTTCGGTAATAAAGGTAGCCGAGGGTAAATATCCCGGCTATGACATAACCATTGAAAGAGGTATTTTAGATTCTGTAGGTGAAAAAGTGCGTCCCTTAACCAAGGCAACACGCGCCGCCATTATAACCGACAGTAATGTAGCCCCCCTCTATTTAAAAAGGGTTATAGATTCCTTTAAATCAGCAGGTTTTGAGGTTTTAAGCTTCGCCTTTCCGGCGGGCGAGCCAAACAAAACCTTAGAAACAGTAAACCGCATTATGGAATGTTTTTTAATAGGCAAGCTTACCCGCGGCGATATTGCCGTTGCCCTTGGTGGCGGTGTTACGGGTGACCTTACAGGCTTTGCCTCTGCCATTTATTTAAGAGGAATTGATTTTGTGCAAATTCCCACCTCGTTTTTATCTCAGGTGGATTCCTCTGTTGGTGGCAAAACAGGCTGTGACCTGCCCTTTGGCAAAAATCTTTGCGGCGCATTCCATAATCCCATTGCGGTATATATTGACAGTAACACGCTGGACACCCTGCCCGACCACTATAAGGCAGACGGTCTTGCCGAATCCATAAAGGCGGGCGCAATTCGTCTGCCCAAGCTTTTTGAGCTTTTTGAAAATGGCATAGAGGGCAGCGTGGATGAGGTTATTCGCCAAAGCGTACAGATGAAGGCCGATATTGTAGAACGAGATTTTACCGAAAAAGGCGAACGAACTCTGCTTAATTTCGGTCACACGCTGGGTCACGCCATTGAAAAGTATGAGAATTTTTGCGGACTTTCCCACGGGGAAGCCGTTTCGGTTGGTATGGCATTAATCACAAAAGCATCCGAAAAGGCGGGGCTTACCAAAAAGGGCACCTATGACCGCCTTGTTGACTGCCTTAAAAAATACGGTCTGCCATATACTACCAATATTCCGCTTGACGAGTTGGCTCTACTTTGCACAAGTGATAAAAAATCCATTGGCAGCAGTATAAAGCTTGTTTTAATAAGTGAAATAGGCAATGCCTTTATTAAAGAAATTGCCTGGGACAAGCTTCTACCCTTTATTAAAGAGGGTAAATGCTGATGGAACAGATTAAAATTACCCCCGCTCCACTTTCGGGCGAGGTTACTGTACCCCCATCCAAAAGTGCGGCTCACCGCAACATAATATGCGCCGCTTTAGCTAATGGCAAATCGGTTTTAAAGCCTGCCTGCCATTCTGAGGATATTGATGCCACAATTGAGGCGGTCAAGACTCTTGGCGCAAGTGTTACAGAAAAAAACGGTGCTTTTTATGTAACGGGAATCGACCGAAATGCGGTTTTGGGCAAAAAAATCACCCTTGATTGCCGTGAATCGGGTTCATTACTTCGTTTTATAATTCCCATTGCGGCGGCTTTGGGTGTAAATGCCACCTTTATAGGTAGCGGCAGACTCCCCGAGCGTCCCATTACCGACCTTACCGATATTTTATCGGCAAACGGTGTGGAATGTAGCGGTGACAAGCTACCCCTTACCATAAAAGGCAAGCTTAAAGCAAATGAATATCCCGTTTCGGGAAATATCAGCTCACAGTACCTTACAGGGCTTCTGTTTGCAATTGGCTTAAATGGTGGCTCGGCAAAACTCACCACACCTTTGGAATCGGCAGGGTATATTGACCTTACAATTAAAATAATGTCGGCTTTTGGTGTTGATATTACCAAAAACAACGGTGTTTATACCTCTTGTGGGGATTATAAACCCACAGATTCCATTATTGAGGGTGACTGGTCCCAGGCCTGCTTTTTTCTTTCGGCGGCGGCACTTGGCGGCAATATTACCCTCAATGGTCTTAATTTATCTTCTACTCAGGGCGATAAATCTGTAATGGAATTATATAAAAGCTTTGGAGCCACAGTTAATACATCAAATAACTTGGTTTTGTGTAAATCGGGCAATCTTAACGCCATAAAAATTGATTGCTCACAAATTCCCGATGCCGTTCCCGCCTTGGCTGTAGTTGCGGCAATGGCAAAGGGCAAAACAAAAATATATGGCGGTGAAAGGCTTAGGATTAAAGAAACCGACCGAATAAAAACGGTGGTTAACGGTCTTACCGCTATGGGAATTGAGGTTGAAGAGCTTCCCGACGGTATGATTATTACGGGCGGCGCCCCAAAAGGCGGCAGAGTTATAGGCACAGGCGATCACCGCATTGTTATGGCATTTGCCGTTCTGGCCGCATATGCAAAGGGCGAAACGGTAATTGAGGGGTACAATGCCGTTAATAAATCCTACCCCACCTTTTTTAAAGATTTTAAAAGCTTAGGAGGAATAGCCAATGTCATCGCAGATAGGTAAACGCATAAGCGTAACCATTTTTGGCGAAAGCCACGGTCCCGCCATTGGTATGGTTATGGATAATCCTCCCGCAGGACTTAAAATAGATAACGATTATATTTTAACTCAGAACGCAAGGCGCGCTCCCGGTAATGACCCCACCGCTACCCCCCGAAAAGAGGCCGATTTACCCGAATTTTTATCGGGTATTAAAAACGGTGTTACCACCGGCGCACCAATTACAGCAATTATCCGCAACACCAACACAAAATCGGTGGATTATGATGCCTTAATGCGTAATCCCCGCCCATCCCACTCAGATTACGCGGCGTATGTTCACTATAACGGTCATAATGATATTTCAGGCGGTGGGCATTTTTCGGGCAGACTTACCGCTCCAATCGTAACTGCAGGCTCTATTCTTCGCCTTTATTTAAAGGAAAAAGATATTGAAATAGGCGGTCATATTCTTAAAATCGGCAATGCCGAGGATATGCGCTTTGACCCCGTTAATATTTCGGATGATAAGCTCATTTTCCTTTCTAAAAGCAATTTTGCTTTACTTAACCCTGATGTAGAATCAGAAATGCGCGCCGAGGTTGAAGCCGCCCGAATGGATAATGACAGCATAGGCGGAATAGTTGAAATAGCCGTAACAGGACTCCCCGCAGGACTTGGCGGCCCTATGTTTGACGGTGTGGAAAATATAATCTCCAAGGCGGTTTTTGGTATTCCCGCCGTTAAGGGAATTGAATTTGGCGCAGGCTTTGAATTTGCCACAATGCGCGGTAGCAAGGCAAATGACCAGATGTATTATGACGGTGGTCAGGTGCTTTGCAGTAGTAACAACTGCGGTGGAATCACAGGCGGCATTACTAACTCAATGCCAATTGTTTTCCGCGTTGCGCTTAAACCAACCCCATCTATATCCAAGCCTCAGTCAACCGTTGATTTAAAGTCCGGAACCACAACCGAGCTTACCATCCACGGTAGACACGACCCCTGCATTGTGCCACGCGCTCTGCCCGCAATTGAGGCGGTAACCGCCATTGCAATTGCCAATCTTCTTTCGGAGGTGGCTGACTAATGGATTTAAGCGATATAAGAAAAGATATTGATGCCATTGACGAACAGATGATAGAGCTTTTAACCAAAAGAATGGAATGTTCCCTTAAAGTTGCCGAAATAAAGCGCGCCGAGGGACTTCCCGTTTATCATCCCGGCAGAGAGCAAGCCATTTTTGATAAGGTTAAGGAAAAAGGCGGCATATACGGTGATTATTTTGTAGAGCTGTACCGTCTTCTTATGGAATGTAGCCGAGCTCTGCAACACGAAAATCTTACTGTAGACGCCAACAATGAGCTTATTAAATCCATTTGCAATGCGCCCAAAAATTTAAATATAAGCGGCAAGGTTGCCTGCTACGGTCAGGTTGGCGCTTTTACACATATTGCCCTTACTTCCGCCTTTAATAATGGTGTAGAGCCAATTTTTTGCAATACCTTTGAAAAGGTTTTTGAGGCTGTAAACAGCGGTGAATACGAGTTTGGTTTTGTGCCGGTTGAAAATTCATCTGCAGGCTCGGTGGACGAGGTTTATGACCTTATTCTAAAATACAAGCTTTACATTGTGGGGGCGGTAGCAATGCCAATTACCCACAATTTACTTGGTATTGAAGAGGCTGAGCTTTCAGACATTACCGCCGTTTATTCCCATCCCCAAGCCCTTTCACAGTGCAAGGCATATTTAACCGAAAAGGGCATTAAGCCTTTTGAATATTCCAACACTGCGGCGGCGGCAAAAATGGTTAAGGAAAAGAAAGATAAATCGGTTGGCGCAATCGGCTCACTTACCTGCGCCGCCGAAAACGGACTTAAGGTTTTAGCGCCCTCTATTCAGTCCTTTGCTAATAATCAAACCCGATTTATTGCCATATCAAAGCACCCCGTTATTCCAAGTGACAGCAATAAAATCAGTGTTGTTTTTACCCTTTCGCACACTGCGGGTTCACTGCAAAAAATCCTAACCCGATTTTCTCTGCATGGGCTTAATCTTACCAAGCTGGAATCCCGTCCCGGTAAAAACGGCGATTTTGAAACCCAATTTTATCTTGACTTTTTAGGCAATGTAGAGGATAATAAAACTCTATCACTACTATCTGCGCTTTATACTGAGCTGAATGAATTTTCCTTTTTGGGCAACTATAAGGAATTTACATTATAAAAATTTTTGGAGGTTATTTTATGAAAAAGTTTTTTGGCGAATTTAAAGAATTTATTACCAAAGGCAATGTTATGGATATGGCTGTCGGTTCTATCATCGGTCTTTCCTTTAAGGACCTTGTTACCAGCTTTACCAATGACATCATCTCCCCTATTTTAGGTGTTTTCGGCGGTGTTGATTTCAGCGATATGAAGTGGGTAATCGGCACCAAAGAGGTTATTGATGAGGCTACAGGTGTTACTACCATTACAGAAAACACCCTTAATTACGGTGCGTTTATTACAGGCGTTATTAACTTTATAATTATGGCTCTTGTTATATTCAGTATGGTTAAGCTTGTTGCCGCTGTTAGTGGTTGGAGCAAAAAACTCATTAAGAAGGGCGATGTTGAAGTTCCCGTCGAGGAAGCACCCGCACCCGAAACCTCAGAGGATATTTTAAAGGATATTCGCGAATTACTTAAGGCTCAGTCCGAAAAAGAAGCCGAAACCGCAAACAAATAACATATTTACTTTTAAAATAAAGCGGATGGCAACATCCGTTTTATTTATATATTTATTATTTTTGCAAACACTAAATAAAAAAGAGAGATTTTATGCTTACAACGCTACCAAAACTTGAATTTAAAGAACCCTTCCTTGCAGATTATGGCAAAATAACCGAATTTATTGTACCCTTTGCAGAGGAAAGTATGTCCTGCGAAATAACTCCTATGACTCTGCTCATATGGAAAAACTACTATCATCAAAAAATTGCCTTTTGTGATGATATGTTGTTTGTTTCTTTGGGCAAAAACAGTGAAATTTTTCTGCTACCCTTTGCTAAGGATATGAAAAAGGCAGTTAATATTTTAAAGGAGCTTACCAAATCGCAGAACCGTCCATTAGTATTTTTAGGGGCAGAGGGGGTACGGCTGGATACCTTTAACAGCATATTTAGTGAAGAATTTTCACAAAATGAGTCGAGAGAGGACTTTGAGTACCTCTATTTAACCGAAAAGCTTAAAAATCTTAGCGGCAAAAAGTTTCATTCCAAGCGCAATCACATATCTGCATTCTCTAAGTCTTACAACTGGAGCTACGAAAGTATGACTACAGATATACTGCCTGAGGTTTTTGAAATGGCAGATAAATGGACCGAGGAAATGAAAAAAATTACCGATGATACCAAAAGTATTGAGGTAGAAAACAAGGCTCTTAAAGAATATCTACCATTTATGAAGGAGCTTAATCTCCGCGGGGGCTGTATTCGTGTAGATGGCAAAATAATTGCCTTTACCTTTGGTTCACCCATTAATAATAAGGTTTTTGATATTCATGTTGAAAAGGCTCTGCCTGAATTTCGCACAGCCTACACCCTTATAAACCGAGAATTTATTTTAAACGAGCTTTCAGATTTTGAATATGTAAATCGCGAGGACGATATGGGACTTGAAGGGTTAAGAAAGGCTAAGCTTTCCTACCATCCGGATATACTGCTTAAAAAATATGTTATTAAATATAAAGGCTAGGTGCTGCTATGAAGGATTACACCAAATACAAAAACCTATATCTGCTCTGCTTTACCGATGATACCCCCGAGGATGCCGAGTTGCTTTTTAAGAATGTGCTTAGTAAAGCCAAGCTTGTTTGTGAGTATGATAACGCCGAAAATCCCATTTCAATGCTGTTTTTAATGGATGCAAACATAATAAGCAATGGCAAGGAGCTTCCTTATTATTATTTGTACGCCGCCTGCACTCACCCTGAGCATCGCGGAAAGGGAATTATGGGCAGGCTGTTAGAAAAAGCAAAAGAAGTAGCTCTGAATAACGGTAAGCTCGGTATATTTTTAAAGCCGGCAAAGCCATCTCTTTTTGATTTCTATGCAAAATCAGATTTTGTGCCTTTTTTCAATGTTTGCAAAATAATTAAATCTGCAAATGAGTTTATTAGACTTTACTCCCCACAAATTACAAACACAACAAAAACTACAATGTCATTATGGCATAGCATCCGTAAAGACTTTTTAAATGAATTTAACTGCGACTATGTAGATTTCAGTCAGGATATACTAACCACCGCCGCAGATGGTAGTATTCCAATTAACTCAAAAAATTTTGGCTTTGTTTATGAAATTCGTGATAATCTGCTGCTTGTAAAAGAGGCTCTATGCAAAAGGGGTTATATAAACGAACTTATGTCTGCAATTTCTCATATACTGCAAAATTCCCATTGCGAGGATATTGAAATCCGCCTACACCCCCTATTAAAAGACGAATTAACTTCATTTAGTGAAGCCAATGTCCCCTTTAGTGTTATGTGGCAGCCCTCAGTAGCTACAAATCAGTGCAATACAAACCGTTATCACGGATTTGCCTTTGATTAATAAAAGTTTAAATGTTTCACGTGAAACCTACCTTTCGTGGTAGGTTTCATTTTTTTGAATATTTTAAAAGCCAAAGGGAAAAATAACAAAAAAATCACAGAGGTAGAAAAAATGGAAATTTTTATTGATTGTTTAAAGGCTTTTATTGTTGGTGGCTCCCTATGCGTTATCGGGCAGGTTTTAATTGACCGAACCAAGCTCACCCCCGCTAGAATACTTGTAGGCTATGTTGTAACCGGTGTTATTTTGACCGCTATTGGATTATACGACTATGTTGTGGATTTCGCGGGAGCAGGTGCAACTGTCCCATTAACGGGTTTTGGCTATTCCCTAGCTAAGGGCGCCGAAAAGGCAGTTATTGATTATGGTCTGTTAGGCGCATTAAGCGGCGGTCTTACTGCAACAGCGGCAGGTATTGCTGCAGCTATCTTCTTTGGATTAATGGCATCACTTATATCAAAGCCGGGCAGAAAAAGTCTGTAATATTATTTATTGTTTCACGTGAAACAATAAATAGGACCACTTATTCCGAACAAGTTTTAAAGCATTATTTTAACAGATTGATTGAGTTTTTAAAAAACTCAAAAATATTTTATAAAAAACCGATTTTAGTGTTTAACTTTCTACTACTTTATGTTATAATAGTTTACAGAGTTTTTCTTTGGAGCAAAAGCTCCAAATTTTACATAACAATTATAAAGGAGGAGCCATTTTGGGTAAAATAATAGCCATTGTAAACCAAAAGGGCGGTGTTGGTAAAACAACAACTGCTGTAAACCTTACTGCAGGACTTGGAATGTTGGGCAAAAAGGTGCTTATTGTAGATATTGACCCGCAAGGAAACACCACAAGCGGTTTTGGTATTAATAAAAGAGAAACGGTTTATTCATCATATAATCTTATTACAGGTGAAAAGCCGGCCGAAATGATAATTAAAAAAACCGAGTTCAAAGGGGTAGATATTGTACCATCTGCAATGGATCTTGCGGGGGCAGAAATTGAGCTTTCGGCTATGGAAAACCGCGAAAACAAGCTAAAAAACGCCCTTGCGGCAGTCAGAGAAAATTATGATTACATATTACTTGATTGTCCCCCATCACTTGGTCTTATAACCCTTAACGCCCTTGTTGCAACCGATACATTTTTAGTGCCTATTCAGTGTGAATACTTTGCACTTGAAGGTCTTTCACAGTTGATGTCTACTATGCGTCAGGTTAAAAGATTATATAATCCTACTCTGGAAATTGAGGGTGTTCTGCTTACAATGTTTGATGGCAGACTTAATCTCACCCAACAGGTTGTAAGTGAAATTAAAAAATTCTTTGGCAAAAAGCTTTATAACACCGTAATAACCCGTTCTGTACGCCTTTCAGAGGCACCAAGCTTTGGTTTACCCATTCAGTATTATGATAAACGCTCCAAGGGTGCCGATTGCTACAACGATTTAGCAAAAGAATTTATTAAAAGAAACAAATAAGGAGAAATAAAAATGGCAGTAAAAAAAGGTCTTGGTAAGGGTCTTGGCTCCCTTATGAACGAAAATGCCACCGATGATAACTTAACCGCAGAGCTCAGACTTTCTGAAATTGAGCCTAATAAGGATCAGCCCCGAACTCATTTTGATGAAGAAGCCTTGCAGGAGCTTGCAGATAGCATAGCCACCCATGGCTTATTACAGCCTATTGTTGTGCGCCCCGTAATAGGCGGTACATACCAGATTGTTGCGGGTGAACGCCGTTGGAGAGCCTGCCGAATAGCAGGTCTTACCACCGTTCCCGTTATTATAAAATCCCTTGATGATAAACAAACTATGGAGCTTGCCCTTATTGAAAATCTTCAAAGAAAGGATCTTAATCCCGTTGAAGAATCCCGTGGCTATGCCCGTCTTTTAAAGGAATTTGAACTCACTCAGGAGGAGGTTGCTGAAAGGGTTGGAAAATCCCGTTCAGCCGTTACAAACGCTCTTCGCCTTTTAAATTTACCCGATGATATGCTTAATGCCCTTGCAGATGGCAGAATTTCAGCAGGTCACGCAAGAACCCTTCTTGCCTTTGAGGACACCGTTTTACAGCAAGAAGCATTTATTGCCGCTATGGAGGGTGCTTCGGTTCGCCAGTTAGAGGCAATGGCAAAGGCGGCAGGCAAGAAAAAAGTCGAAAAACCCGCAGTAAAGCAGGATAGCTTCTACCGTGAAGTAGAGCTTGCCCTTAAAAATGAAACCCATCGCAAGGCGGTTATAAAGCCGGGTAAAAACGGCAGAGGAACCATTACAATTGAGTTTTATAACAAGGATGAGCTTACCGAGCTTGCAAATAAAATAGTTGGTAAGTAGCAAATAATTTAAACTATGCAAAAAGAAGGTGAATTAAGGTGCAAACCGATACTATAGCCGCAATATCCACACCTCTTGGTGAGGGTGGTGTTTCAACTGTAAGAATTTCGGGTGATAATGCATTTCAAATTGCCAAAAAGGTATTCAAACCCCAAAGTAATAAGGATTTGGAAAAAATGAAGGGCTACACCGCCGCATTTGGCAAGGTGTATGACGGTGATGAGCTTTTGGATGATGCCGTTGCGCTTGTTTTTCGTAACCCGAAAAGCTATACAGGTGAGGATACAGTTGAAATTTCGGTACATGGCGGTACCCACCTTATACGCAGAGTTTTAAGGGCAGTAACCTCGGCAGGAGCACGCCTTGCAGAGGGTGGAGAATTTACAAAACGAGCCTTTTTAAACGGAAAAATGAGCCTGACTGAGGCTGAATCGGTTATGAATTTAATATCTGCCAAAAATGACAGGGCTCTTAATATCGCCACCAAAAATAAAGAGGGAGCCCTTTCTAAAAAAATAAAAGCAATGACCGATAAGCTGCTTTTTCTTGTAAGTCAGATTTCGGTATTCTCTGATTTTCCCGAGGATGAAACCCTTTGCATAAGTGAAGACGATTTTTTAACTTCTTTAAAGGAAATTTTAATAGGCTTAAACACCCTTATATCCGATTATGATAAAGGAAAGCTTATAATAGAAGGCATTAATACTGTTATTGTGGGAAGTCCAAATGCAGGCAAATCCACACTTATGAACCTTCTTTCAAAAACCAAGCGTTCCATAGTAACATCCATTGCAGGCACAACACGAGATGTTGTAGAACAAACTGCAAAGGTTGGAGATTATATACTACTTCTTGCGGATACCGCAGGAATTCACCAAACCGATGATGAGGTGGAGCAAATAGGCATTGAACAGGCTCTTAATCGTCTTGATACTGCCGATTTATGTCTTGCTGTATTTGATACCTCGGTACCCCCTACTGAGGATGATAAAGCTCTTATTAATCGCATTAAAAACAAACCTACCCTGCTTGTTCTTAACAAAAATGACCTCTTATCATCCGGGGGCGAATATTATGAAGCACTTGATATTCCATTTGTTAAAATATCGGCCCTTACAGGTGAGGGCGAGGAAAAGCTTGTGGATGAAATTTCAAAGCTTTTAAAGCTTAATGAGCTGGACCCGAATGCTGAAATGCTTATTAATGAAAGACAGTATCAAACGGTACAAAGGGCAGTAGCATCGGTAACGGAGGCTATTTCTGCTCTTGAGGGTGGAATAACCTTAGATGCCGTTGGAATTTTAATTGATGATGGTCTTGCCGCCCTTTTAGAGCTTGACGGAAAAAGAATAACCACAGAGGTTGCAGATGAGGTTTTCCGCAATTTCTGTGTAGGTAAATAACCTCTTCGAAAGGAAGATTTTTTTGCAAACTTATATTGCTGATAGTATAGATGTTGCCGTTATTGGAGCAGGTCACGCAGGAATTGAGGCCGCTCTGGCTTCGGCGCGTCTTGGTGCAAAAACAGTATGCTTTACAATAAATTTAGATTGGGTTGGAAATATGCCCTGTAACCCTTCCATAGGTGGCACTGCAAAGGGTCATTTAGTCAGGGAAATTGATGCCTTGGGCGGTGAAATGGGTAAGGCGGCAGATGCAAACACCCTACAAAGCCGTATGCTGAACCGTGGTAAAGGTCCTGCTGTACACAGTCTTCGCGCACAAATAGACCGACGCGACTATTCTGCCTATATGAAGCACACAATGGAAAAGCAAAAAAATCTGCTTGTGCGACAGGCAGAAATAATAGCTCTTGAAAAAACCGAAAACGGCTATGAGCTTACCACATCTTTAGGCGCAGTATTTAAGGCAAAAAGTGTTGTTTTAGCAACAGGAACCTTTTTAAAGGGTAAAATCTTTGTGGGCGAGGTTAATTATGATGGCGGACCCGATGGAACCTTTGCGGCTACCACCCTTTCTGAATCACTTTTAAAATTAGGTTTGCCCCTTAGAAGATTTAAAACAGGCACCCCTGCAAGGGTTCTTCGCAGCAGTATTAATTTTGAAAAGCTTGAAAAGCAAGAGGGCGATGAAAAGGTAATCCCCTTTAGCTTTGAAACCGAAACTCCCCCCGAAAACACCGTTTGTTGCCACATTTCTTACACTAATGATGCAACAAAAGAGGTTATACTTAAAAATCTGCATCGTTCCCCACTTTACGGTGGAGTTATTGAGGGTGTAGGTCCACGATACTGCCCAAGTCTTGAGGATAAAATTGTCCGCTTTGCCGATAAAAAGCGTCATCAGCTTTTTATTGAGCCTTGTGGAAAAAACACCGAGGAAATGTATCTTCAGGGTATGTCATCATCTCTGCCCGAGGAGGTGCAAATTCAGTTTTATCGCACTATTGAGGGTTTAGAAAATGTTGAAATTATGCGTCCTGCATATGCAATTGAATATGATTGTATTGACCCCATTGCCCTTTTTCCAACTCTGGAGGTAAAGGGAAATGCGGGACTTTTCGGCGCAGGTCAGTTCAATGGTTCCTCAGGATATGAGGAGGCGGCGGCTCAGGGTCTTGTTGCGGGTGTAAACGCGGCAAAATTTGCAAAGGGTGAACAGCTTTTTCACCTTACCCGTTCCGGTTCATATATAGGCACCCTTATTGATGATTTGGTAACCAAAGGCTGTGCCGACCCATACAGAATGATGACCTCCCGTTCTGAATACCGCCTTATTTTAAGGCAAAATAATGCCGACGAGCGACTTACCCCCATAGGCTATGAAATAGGTCTTATTAGTGAGGAAAGATACAACAAATTCAAAACTACTCTTGAAATAAAAGAAAAGGAGATTGAAAGGCTGGAAAATACCTTTGCATCCCCTTCAAAAGAAATTAATGAAATGCTTAAAGAAAAGGGTACAGTTCCCCTTTCAACGGGTATTCGCTTTGCCGATTTAATCCGCCGTCCTCAGCTTTCAATAGCAGATTTGCTTCCCTTTGACAGTGAGCATCCTGATTTATCTGAGGAGCTTTTAGATAAAATTGAAACCGAAATTAAATACAGCGGCTATATTAAGCGACAAATGGCAACCGTAAAGGAAATGCACCGTATGGAATCCACAAAGCTGGATGTTGATACACCCTATAATGAAATTTCAGGTCTGCGCCTTGAGGCAAGGGAAAAGCTTTCTAAAATAAAGCCGCTTAACATTGGTCAGGCAATGGGAATTTCAGGTGTTAGTCCTGCCGATATTTCGGTTCTTATAATCTGGCTTCAAAGGAAAGGAAACTAATATGCCGAATTTTGATTTTAACCCCTTTTTGGAGTATGCCCAAAAAAATAACATAGAAATTCCAAATAATTCCATAGAAAGCCTTGAAATTTACGGTAATCTGCTTTTAGAATGGAACGAAAAAATAAATCTAACCGCAATTACCGAGCCAAAAGAGGTTGTATTAAAGCATTTTATAGATAGCCTTTCTCTTTTAAAAATTATTGACCCAAAGCAAAATGAAAGCCTTATTGATATTGGAACAGGGGCAGGATTTCCCGGAATGGTTATAAAAATACTCCGCCCTGAGCTTAATGTAACCCTTTTGGACGGACACGCAAAACGCTTTATATTCTTAGAGGATTTGCAGGCTAAATTAGGTTTATCAACCGAAAAACTTCATATAAGAGCTGAACTTGCCGCAAAGGACAGCTCCTACCGTGAAGCCTTTGATTATGCCACTGCAAGAGCTGTTGCAAGACTTAATACACTTTGTGAATACTGTCTGCCATTTGTTAAAAAAGGCGGCAAATTTATAGCAATGAAGGGTCCCGGCGCAGATGAAGAATTAACCGAAGCTAAACGCGCAATTGGTATTTTAGGCGGCAAAAATGAAAAGCTTATTTTAGAAAAATTACCCGAGGATAATACTAGAAATTTTATAGTTGTGGAAAAATTATCTCAAACCCCCGAAAAATACCCAAGAGCCTCTGCAAAAATAAGTAAAAAACCTCTTTAATTTTTAAAATATATTCATCATCACTTTTATCCCTTTTCTATTGCTAAAATATATTCTGTACTGCCTTCGGTTTCATTTCGGCGGCAGGTGGCTTTTATACCGCTGTCGGTTAAATGTCCCGCCATTCTTTCAATACTGTTTAAAATAATTTTATCGCTCGTAAGTTGAGCCGTTTTAATAGGCTTGACTTCGGGCTTTTTTAAATCTTCCATATATTTTTTAGCCTCACTGTTAGTAAAGCTTTTTACTATTATTTTATTAAGTATTTCATTTCTTTTTTCTTCTTCAAAGCCCAAAAACATATAAATAAATTCTTCATCAAAATTATGGTTTATTATAACCTCTCTTTCATCCTTTGTAAGCTCTAAAATTTTAAGCTTTTTTTCAAGATTTTTAAGGCTTATTCCAAGAGCATCGGCAAGCTCTGTCTTGGTTATTCTGCCGCTTTTTAAAATTTCTCCAATATAAATTGCTTTTTCAAAAACAGAAATATATTTTCTGTTTTCATTATCATATAAAAAGGCTAAATCTGCCTCGGCATCGGTTAATGAAAGTATTATTGCAGGTATGGTTTTTGCTCCTAAAAATTCAAAGGCGCAAAGTCTGCGAAGTCCATCCACCAATATATATTTTTTAGGACTTTTTATATCTTTTCTTAAATAAATTGGTTCTATAAGCCCATTTTTTTTAATACTTGCCGCTAAAACAGATATTTCATCATCATAAAAATTATCCACTCTTATTCTTTTTTTTACTGATATATCACCAAGCTTAATATTTACTATTTTTTTGGTTATGTAAAAGGTTTTAATTTCCAAGCTTATTTCCCCTTATACTAAATATTGTAATTTTATATTACACCTACACTATATATCTGTCAACGGGTGTAATTTGTAAGCTTTTGTAAGCTTTTAGCGAAAAAAAATGGGTAATGAGTTTTTTTACTCAATACCCTTTTTTTCTACTATTTTTGCATTTCTTAAAATTACCTTTTCGCCCCGCCAGGCATAAGCTCTGTTTTCAATATCCTCATTTTCTTTATACTCATTTCTGTAGCTTTCTATAAATTCTTTAATTTTAGTAGCCTCAGCATTTTTATTCATTGGGCATATATTCTGGCAAATATCACATCCCCATATACTCCCACCTTTTTTTACAAGTAATTTTTCTTCATCTGTAAGCTCTCCCTTTTGCTGAGTAACAGAGGAAAGACATTTTATATTTTTATCACTTAAAAATCCGGTGGGACAAGTATTTAAGCATTTATTACATTTTATACAATTTGTAATTAAATTATTAACTGATTGTATTTTATAATCTGTTACAATTTCACCTATAAAACAAAAGCTTCCGTACCTTTTATTTATAAGCAAATTATTTTTTCCAATAACTCCAAGACCACATAATGCTGCCGCCTTAACTTCATTGATTGGTGAATTATCTATAAAATATTCAAAGGCACTATTTTTAAATTTATTTTTTAGCATTTTTGTTATTTCATCAAGTATTTTTCCGCAAACAAAATGGTAATCCTCAACTGCGGCATAGCGGGATATATTTTCAGGTTTTTCTTCCCTTACTTTATAGGGAAATAAAACAGTAATTACAGTATTTGCACCCTCAGGTATTCTTTGCTTTGCTCTACATTCAAAAAGCTCATTTTCAAGTGATGAAAAATCACAAAATCCATAAAAATCAAGACCATATTTTTTAAAAATTTCATCTAAAAAATCCTTCAAAAAAAGCACCTCAAAAAATATAAAAAATTTACTTAAACATTTTAACATATTTTGTGTTAAAAAGCCATAATAAAGGTTGAATTTTTTTAAAAAATATGATAAAATATTTTAGTGAGAAATTATAAAAAAGTTTTAAGTTTTATTACCAAATTTACATTAAAAAAATTAAAAGAAAGGAAATTTTAAAAATGCAAATTGAATCCATAAATGATGTATGGAAAGCGGTCTGTGACGAATGTATAAATAAGCAATATATTACCGAAATAGCATATGGTGTATGGTTTGCTGATATCATCCCCTTAAAAATAGAAAACGGAAAATTTATAGGCTCAATATATTCAAGCTATAAAAAGAGTATAGTTGAATCAAACTTTAAAAATTATATTGAGCTTGCGCTTAAAGATATTATGGGTATTCAAATGGAGTTTGAGCTTTTACTTTCTGATGAGGACGGAAGCATAATAACCAACAAGCCTGAGGATGAGGCTGAAGGTAACGGCTCATTTGAATCAAACTTTACTTTTGAAAATTATATTGTTGGTTCATCCAACCGCTTTGCCCATGCCGCCGCTATGGCAGTTGCCGACAGTGAGCAAACAATCCATCTTTATAATCCACTTATGATTTACGGTAATTCCGGTGTTGGTAAAACACATCTTTTATTAGCGGTAAAAAACCACGCAAGTAAAAAATTTCCTCACAAAAAAATTGAATATATACGCGGTGAGGAATTTACCAATAATATGATAAAAGCCCTTCACGACGGTTCAATTGATGAATTTAAAAATAAATACAGAAATATAGATATCTTTTTAATGGATGACATTCACTTTATTGCAGGTAAGGATTCAACTCAAGAGGAATTTTTTAACACATTTAATTCCCTTTACCAGAACAATAAGCAAATAATTGTTACCTGTGACCGTCCATTAAAAGAAATTAAAACTCTTGAGGACCGTATCCGCTCCCGATTTGAAGGCGGCGTTATGGCAGATATTACACCACCCGATTTTGAAACCCGAGTTGGTATTATAAATGCCAAGGCATCACTTTTAAATCTAACACTGGAAGAAAACATTGTTTATTATATTGCTGAGCATATAAAAATGAATACCCGCCAGCTGGAGGGTGTTGTTAAAAAGCTTCAGGCTTATGTAAACCTTCAAAACAAAACGCCAACCATTTCGGTGGTTCAGGGATTTATCCGCGATATTATAAGTGATACTTCACCTGAACCAATTAAGGTAGATGAAATTATATTTCAGGTTTCAAAAACCTTTAATGTAAGCGAAAAGGATATTATTTCAAAGCGAAAAACTGCGGCAGTTGCTTTTGCAAGGCAGGTTGCAATGTACATAGCAAGAGAAACCACCGAGCTTTCATATAAAGCAATAGGTGAAAGCTTTGATAAGGACCATGCAACAGTTTTATATAATGTTCAAAAAATTGAAGAGCATTTAAAAAATAATCCGTTTGACAAAGAATTGGTTGAAGATATTATTAAAAATCTCAAACGGGATTCATAAAAAAATATTACTCAAAGTAATAAATCTTTAAAAAAGTTATCCACCTTTTTAAAGTAATAAACATTAAGTTTTCAACATAGCTGTGGATAAATTTTTTTAACAAAAGTTATCTACAAATTATCAAAGATTTAATGTAAATAATTTTTATTAAAATTTTACCTTAACCAAGCCATTTAAAAGGGTTATTAAAGTTATTAACTTCCCCTAATATTACTTCTAAAAATTTAAAGAATATAATAAATAATTTTTTAAAAAATTCGATTTGGGTGATTAAAATGAAAATTCTTGTAAACCGTGAACAACTTTCAGAAGCGCTTTCAAATTTACAAAGAGCAGTTACCCCCCGTTCCTCACTTCCGATTTTAGAGGGTGTACTTCTTTCTGCTGAAACAGACCGCCTTACACTTATGGCATACAATATGGAAATAAGCATTAAAAAAGAGCTTCCTATAAGATGTGAAAAAGAAGGCGATGTAGTTATCAGCGCTAAAATTCTTTTTGATATTATCCGTAAGGTACACGGAGATATTATTGAATTTGAGGTTGATGAGCGTCAGGTATGCCACATTAGATGCGGCGGCTCAGTATTTGATATTCTTGGTATGAAGTCTGAGGATTTTCCTGAAATGCCTAATGTTGCCGAAAAAGACAGTATTACAATTTCTTCTGAGCTTTTAAAGGATATGGTAAGGCAAACAATTTTTGCAATTTCTGTTAAGGAAGAAACCAGACCTATTTTAACAGGTATAAGCTTTGAGGTTGAAAACAATGAAATAAAGCTTGTTGCAATTAACGGTAACTGTCTTGCAATCCGTAAAGCCCCTATAAAGTATGCCGGCAAAATTAATTTTGTTGTATCGGGTCGCGCTATTGGTGAAGCTGTGAAAATTATAGGAGATAAGGATGAAGATATTATTATAAATATCGGCGCCAGAAATATTAGCTTTGATATTGATGGTTATGTTATGACATCCCGCCTTATTGAGGGTAATTTTATTGAGTATCAGCGTTCCATTCCAATTTCAAACAAGCAGGAAATAAGGGTTAATGTTCCTGATTTTATTGAAACCTTAGAAAGAATTTCTCTTGTTATTTTAAATGACCAGACTAAAACCCCAATTCGCTTTAGTATGGAAAGGGATAGAATTTTACTTACCTGTTCATCCTCTGTTGGTAGGTCAAACGATATTTATGAAACTACTCTGCAGGGTGATGAATTCGAAATCGGCTTTAGCAGTAAATATCTGCTTGATGCCTTAAAAGCTACAGAAAGTGAGGAGGCAATTATAAGATTTAACGGATCTTCTGCTGCCGCGGCTTTGTACCCCGTAGAGGGCGATGATTTTCTTTATCTTGTAATGCCAATGCTTCTTAAATGATAAATGAAGTTAAAATAACTACCGATTTTATTAAGCTGGACAGTTTTTTAAAGTTAGCCTCTGCCGTTTCTACAGGTGGACATGCCAAAATGGTTATAACAGGTGGCGAGGTTAAGGTAAACGGTCAGGTATGCCTTATGAGAGGTAAAAAGCTTTATAATGGTGATACCGTAGAGTTTGAAGGCATTCAGTACAAAGTAACGGTATGATAATTAAAAATCTTTATTCAAAGGGGTTTAGAAATTTTAATGAAATTGAATTTACCCCCTTTGAAAATATGAATGTTATTTATGGCGATAACGCTCAGGGTAAAACAAATCTTTTAGAGGCAATATGGCTTTTTTGCGGTGCAAAAAGCTTTCGCGGCGCAAAGGATAGTGAGCTTTTGGGTTTTGGCTTTGAAAAGGCTGTAAACAGCTGTGATTTTGTTTTTGGAGATGTGGAAAAAAACGCAAAAATAATCATAGAAGAAAAGCGAAAAGCCGAATTTAACGGTAAAATGCTTTCTTCGGCATCAAAGCTTGCAGGCAATTTTTATGCAATTGTGTTTTCCCCTACCGACCTTAATCTGGTAAATGACGGACCAATGGTCCGAAGAAGATTTTTAGATACCGCCATTGGTCAGATTTACCCCCTTTATAATGAAAAGCTAAGAAATTATATAAAGGCTATAAATCAAAGAAACACAATATTAAGGGATATAAAATTTCATAGTGATATTGAATTTTTACTTGATGATTTTGAAGCATCATTAGCCCTTGCAATAAAGGATATTGTTAAATACCGCTATAGATATGTAGAAATTTTAAAAGAAATTTTACCCGAAATTTACGGTGGAATTTCCAGCGAAAAGGAAACTCTTAATATTGAATATTCTTCAGCAATTTCAAAAAATGCCGATATTAATGAGATTTCAAATATACTAAAACTATCCCGCAGGGAGGATATTTTAACAGGCAATACCTCTGTTGGCCCTCATAGGGATGATTTAGAATTATTTTTAAACGGTTCAAGGGTAAAAAGCTTTGGTTCACAGGGTCAAAGACGAAGTGTGTGTCTTGCCTTAAAGCTTTCTGAGGCTAAGGTTTTAAAAAGAATAACCGGAGAATACCCAATTGCCCTTTTGGATGATGTTATGAGCGAGCTGGACCAAAGCCGTCAGGATTTTATTTTAAACCATATAAAGGACTGGCAGGTTTTTATAACCTGCTGTGACCCTTCAAACATAAAAGGTCTTAATAACGGCAAAGTTTTTCATATGAAGGAGGGAAATTTCTGTAATATTACCGTTAAATAAGCTATTACAGAAAATTTATTATGTATCTTCATCTTGGTGGCGATAAGGTTGTAAGAACCAAAGATATTATAGGTATTTTTGATATGGATACTTCAACCGTTCAAAAAAATACCCGCGATTATTTAAGTTTAGCAGAAAAAAAAGGTGAGGTTGTAACGGTTTCCTACGATTTACCAAAATCCTTTATAGTTGTTAATTCAAAAAAATCAAAAGAAAAAACGGTTTATATTTCACAAATATCTTCTACCACCTTAAATAAACGAAATATTTTAAAAAATATATATTTATAAATTTTTATTTTTAAGAAACGGAGAAAATTTATGAGTACAAATGAAGTAAACACTCCAGTAACAGAAAATTATGACGAAAATTCCATACAGGTATTGGAGGGTCTTGATGCCGTAAGAAAGCGCCCCGGTATGTATATTGGTTCTACCGGTGAAAGGGGACTTCATCATCTTGTTTATGAGATAGTTGATAACTCTATTGACGAAGCTCTTGCAGGCTACTGTGATAAAATCACTGTTGATATTTTAGATGACGGTGTTATTCAGGTTACAGATAACGGTCGTGGTATACCTGTTGGTATAAATGCCAAAACGGGTCTGCCCTCTGTTACTGTTGTATTTACCATTCTTCACGCGGGTGGTAAATTCGGTGGCAGCGGATATAAAGTATCAGGCGGTCTTCACGGTGTTGGTGCATCTGTTGTTAATGCCCTTTCCTCCTGGCTTGAGGTAGAGGTTAAGGACGGTACTCATATTTACAAACAGCGTTTTGAAAAGGGTAATATTGTAAATGACCTTACAGTAATCGGTGATACCACCGAAACAGGCACAACCGTTACCTTTAAGCCTGACCCAACAATTTTTACAGATACAACTACCTACGATTATGATACACTGCTCTCCCGACTTCGTGAGCAGGCATTCCTTAATGCGGGTATCCGTGTAGTTTTAACCGATAAAAGAATAGACGGTACAAACAGAACCGACGACCTTTATTTTGAAGGCGGTATTCGCAACTATGTTGAATATCTTTTAGAAAAAACCGGTAAAGAAAAGCTTATTGATGATGTTATTTATCTTTCCGGTTCTAAGGATGATTCTTCGGTAGAAATAGGTCTTATTTGGAGTACAAGCTATAGCAGTAACATCATAAGCTTTGCAAATACCATTCATACTGTGGATGGCGGTACTCACGAAACAGGCTTTAAAGCAGCACTTACAAGCACAATTAATGATTACGGTGTAAGATTCAAGCATTTAAAGGATAGTGATACCAAACCCTCTACCGTTGATATTTGTGAGGGTATTACCGCAGTTGTAAGTGTTAAGCTTGTAGATGCTCAGTTTGAAAGCCAGACTAAAGCAAAGCTTGGTAATACCGATATTGGTAAGCTTGTTCGCGCCATTGTTAAGGATAAATTAGGCCAGTATTTAGAGGAAAATCCCTCTCAGGCAAAAATAATAATGGAAAAATCCATTGCCTCCACAAATGCTCGTGAGGCGGCTCAAAAGGCGCTTGCCGCAACAAGAAGTAAATCTTCCTTAGGCGGCAGAACAAGAATGCCCGAAAAATTAACCGACTGTATTTCCGATGACCCCACAAAAACCGAAATATTTATAGTAGAGGGAGATTCTGCGGGCGGTTCGGCAGTTGAAGGCAGAAATTCTACCTATCAGGCAATTCTGCCTCTTTGGGGTAAAATGCTTAATGTTGAAAAGGCAAGGGCAGACAGAGTTTACGGTAACGATAAATTAACCCCCGTTATTATTGCTCTTGGTACAGGTATTGGTGATACCTTTGATATTACAAAGCTCCGCTATGATAAAATTGTTATTATGGCCGATGCCGATGTCGACGGTTCACATATCCGTACACTTTTGCTTACATTTTTCTTCCGTTATATGCCTCAGCTTATTGAAACAGGTCATATTTATTTGGCACAGCCCCCTCTTTACAGAGTATCAAAGGGTAAACAGCATTTTGATTTGTTTACCGATGAAGAAAAGGACAAATGTATTGAAGAGCTTGGCGGCAATGTAGATGTTCAGCGCTATAAGGGTCTTGGTGAAATGAATCCCGATCAGCTTTGGGAAACCACTCTTGACCCCGAAAAAAGAACCTTGCTTCGTGTTAATATTGAGGATGCCATTCTGGCAGACGCAACCTTTACAATGCTTATGGGTGAAGAGGTTGAGCCTCGTCGTCAGTTTATTGAAGAAAATGCAGTATTTGCAACCGATCTTGATATTTAAGGAGGGATGAGAAAATGGCTAAAAAAGAAAAAGAAGTTGTTGTTTGGCCCGAGGACGAGCAAACAACCATTAAACCCGTTGAAATTGTAGATGAAGTCAGAAACAGTATGCTTCAGTATTCAATGTCGGTACTTGTAGGTCGTGCTCTTCCCGATGTGCGTGACGGCTTAAAGCCGGTTCACAGAAGAATACTTTACACTATGTATGAAAACGGTCTGACCCCCGAAAAGGCATACCGTAAGTGCGCCGATACCGTTGGTGCTGTGCTTGGTCGTTATCATCCCCACGGTGACGCATCAGTTTATGATGCAATGGTTCGTATGGCGCAGGATTTTTCACTTCGTTATCCCCTTATTGACGGTCACGGCAACTTTGGTAATATTGATGGCTTCCCCGCCGCTGCCTACCGTTATACCGAGTCTAAAATGAATCGTCTATCCCTTAATATGCTGGACGATATTGAAAAAGATACCGTTGATTTTATGCCCAACTATGATGACCGCTTAAAGGAGCCTGAGGTTTTGCCGGTTCGCTTTCCTCAGCTTTTGGTAAACGGTTCATCGGGTATTGCCGTTGGTATGGCTACCGAAATACCCCCTCATAATCTTGGTGAGGTTATTGACGGTATGTGTGCCCTTATTGATAATCCCGATGCCGATTTATCCGAGCTTTGTGAGCATATCAAGGGTCCCGACTTCCCAACAGGCGGTACTATTATGGGTCGTAGCGGTATCCGCGCCGCATATGCCACAGGTAGGGGCAAAATTATTGTTCGCGGTAAGGCAGAAATTGAGGAAACTCCAAACGGAAAATTCCGTATTGTTATTACTGAAATTCCCTATAAGGTTCGTAAAAAGGATTTAGTTAAGCACATTTATGACCTTGCAAGTGAGAAAAAAATTGAAGGCATTGATGATGTTGTTGACTACTCCTCAAAGCGTGATGGCGGTATAAGAATTGTTGTAAGTATAAAGAAGGATGCAAGTCCTCAGGTTATTTTAAACAAGCTTTATTCTTATACTTCTTTACAGTCTACCTTTGGTGCAATTTTACTTGCAATTGTAAACGGCAAACCGCAGATTTTAACCTTAAAGGAAATGCTGCAAAATGCCATTGACTTCCAGTATGATATAATCTACCGTCGTACTGCATATGAAAAGCGCAAGGCAGAGGAGCGCGCTCATATTTTAGAGGGCTTAAAAATTGCTCTTGATTTTATTGATGAGGTTATTTCCATAATCCGCAACAGCAAAACAATTCCCGAAAGTAAAGAGGCTTTAATCACACGCTTTGGTCTTGATGATATTCAGGCAACCGCAATTGTACAAATGCAATTAGGTCGCTTGGCAGGTATGGAAAAACAAAAAATCCTTGATGAATTGCAGGAAAAATTAGATTTTATTAAGGAATGTGAAGAAATTTTAGGCTCCAGAGCCAGAATTTTGGAAATTGTTAAGAATGATGCCCTTAATTTAAGGGATAAATATTCCGATGACCGCCGCACCGAAATTTCCGATGTTGCAGGTGAAGTAGATATTGAAGACCTTATTCCTAAGGAGCAGTGCGTTCTTACCAAAACCAACAACGGCTACATCAAGCGTATGCCTTGTGATGAGTATGAGGCTCAAAACCGCGGTGGCAGAGGCATTAAGGGTATGACCACCCGCGAGGATGATGTTGTTGAAAGTATGTTTACCTGCCTGTCCCACGATTGGGTAATGATGTTCAGTAACTTAGGTAAGGTTTACCGTATGAAGGCTTATGAAATTCCTGAGGGTAGCCGTACCTCTAAGGGTATGAACATTGTAAACCTTTTACCCTTACAGGCAGATGAAAAAATTATGACCATACTCCCCGTTCCTCAGATTGAAGACGGTATGTTCGTTTGTATGGGTACCAAAAAGGCTATTATTAAGCGTACTCCCTTGGAGTTATTTAAAAATATCCGCAAAAACGGACTTATTGCCCTTTCTATTGCCGATGATGATGAGCTTTGCTTTGTTAAGCTTACTGACGGTAATTCCGATTTAATGGTAGCCACCAAGCTTGGTAAATCAATTCGCTTTAATGAAAACGGTGTTCGTTCAATGGGTAGAACTGCCCGCGGTGTTCGCGCAATCCGACTTGCCGAAGGCGACGAGGTTATTGGTATGATTGTTGCCAAGGATGGTGACAAGGTATTAACCGTTACCGAAACAGGCTTTGGTCGAATAAGTGAAATTTCTGATTACCGCGTTCAGTCCCGTGGCGGTAAGGGTCTTATTAACTACAAGGTAGCTAAATACGGCAATGTTGCCGCTGTTATTTCGCCCGATGAGGATGACGATTTAATTATGATTTCATCAAGCGGTATTATAATCCGTATTCATTTGGGTGAGCTTAATGTTTATCGCCGTCCGGGTAAGGGCGTTAAGGTAATGAGAATTGAGGAGGGCGCAAAGCTATTAACCGTTGTTGCCACACCTCACGATGAGGATGAAATTACCGACCATCCCGATGAGCCCGATGCAGAAGCAGAGGAAGGCTTGGATGAAGCAGAGCTTGCCGCAGAGGCAGCCGCCGATAATGAAGCCCCCGCTGATGATGAAGAATAATTATTTTTAAACGAAAGGCGGAATATTTATGAATAACGATTATGGTTTTGAAAATGAAAATTCGGAAAATAATATTCCGCTTGATTTTTCTAAAAACAATCCCCAAAATTTGGATGTTGAAATTGATTTTTCATCGCCCTCATCACCGTCTGATTCTTCAACAGAAGTGTCTGAGGATGAAAAGAATGTTGATAACACTAATAACATTATCAACAGTGAAAATTCTGCTTATAATCAGCAAAATTCCAATATTCGACAAAATTTTCAACCTAATTATTATAGTTATCAACAAAGTTATCAACAACAGCTTACAACCGAGCAGATTAAACTTTTTTATGAAAGAAGGGCGGTTAAAAAAACCGCAAATCATATTGGCTTGGGATTAATTCTTTTTTATGCTTTCCAAATTCTTTTTTCTATTATTTTGGGATTTTTTGCAGTATCTGAAGCGGCGTATAAATTTTTAAGCGACTCTGCAGTGACTTTGGAGCTTAACATTATACTCACCCTTATAGGCTTTGGCTTTGCGGCATTTTTTATTTTCAGAACCGAAAAATCTAAAGCCGATTCTCTTATATCCTACGGATTACCCAAAAAAGGCAGTTTTTGGCCGGCAATTGGGGTTGGACTTGGATTTTGCTATGTAGCAAATATTGCCACATCATTATTGCAGAGTCGTTTTCAAAATATTTTACCCTTTGCTCAGAATGATATTGTATTGCCGGATGGAATTTTAGGCTTTACCCTAAGTATTCTTTCGGTGGCAGTTGCACCCGCTCTTTTAGAGGAGCTTTTATTCCGCGGAGCGATTATGGGTTCCCTTTTAAAATATGGTAAGGACCTTGCAATTTTTGCATCTGCATTTATGTTTGCATTGATTCACGGAAATTTGGTGCAAATTCCCTTTGCTTTTTTGGTTGGTCTGGTTCTTGGCGCAATGGTAGTTGAAACAGGCTCAATTTGGACAGGTGTTGCAATTCACTTTTTTAACAATTTAATTTCGGTACTTATGGATTATGCAAGCAGATTTGTTGAGCAGGAAATTTTTAATGTTTTTTACCTGTTTTTACTTTCAATATTTATAATCATAGGAATTTTGTGTTTTTATGTTTTAAGCATTAAAAATAAAAAAATATTTGCCTATAAAAAAACTATGCATATATCCACAGCAATGCAAAAATTCGGTTGGTTTTCTTCATCGGTAGCCATAATTGTTTATTTTGTTATAATATTTTTAGAAATTCTGGCAATGCAGTTAAATGCTACCATAACGGGATAGCGGGTAATATTTATGAATGCAAAATTTATGGAAGCCGCCCTTGAGCAGGCAAAAAAAGCCGAAACAATGGGCGAGGTGCCAATAGGCGCGGTTTTAGTTAAAAATGGTGAAATTATTGCCGCCGCCCATAATTTGTGTGAAAGCAAAAAAGACCCTACCGCCCATGCCGAAATACTTTGTATAAAAAAAGCGGCAGAGCTTTTGGGTGATTTTCGCCTTACAGGTACCGAGCTTTATGTAACATTGGAGCCTTGTCCTATGTGTGCGGGTGCCATAATAAATGCCCGAATAGGTGAGGTAATTTTTGGTGCCTATGACCCACAAAAAGGAGCTTTAGGCTCAGTAACAAATCTTTATTCCTTTAATTTTCCAAACATACCTACTGTATACGGCGGTATAAGGGAAAAAGAAACCGCCTTAATTTTGCAGGAATTTTTTAAAAAAAGAAGATAAAAAATGTCTGTATCACCAAAAAATGATACAGACATTTTTGTTTATAAATATATTAGACAGATAAATTATAGTTTGAAGATGTGACCTCGGAGGCCGTCCCTAGACAGGGAAGGGGGCCCAGCGCACGCTGGGGGAAGGGTTGAAAAACCATCGCAAACCGCTTTATTAAGGGCTTTCGCTGCTTTTTTAACATCTTTTAAAATTATTTCAGTTTTTTAAGCACAGTTGCGGCTATTTGGGTAGCGGCGCCGTTTCCTGCGCCTGCATTTTCAACAATAACCGTAAAGGCATAGGGTGTATCGGGGTTATCACAAAATCCAACAAACCAGGAATGGGGGGTGGATTTATCTCCCACCTCGGCGGTACCTGTTTTTCCGCAAACCTCAAGCCCCGAAAATCTCCAATCGCCATAATTCTTTTTAACATTATTGCGCATCATTTTGGTTAGTGCAGCGGAGTTTTCCTCGCTCATAAGTCGGGTTTCGCTTACAGATGCCTTTTTAATTGTACCACCACTTGAAGAAGTAATTTTTTTAACAATATATGGCTTTACACTTTCGCCGTTATTTGCAATTCCACCCATAAAGGTAAGGTATTGAAAAGGATTAACAAGGTCATTATGCTGACCTATGCCCGACCAACCAAAATCAATATCGTTGGATTGGGATACAACATATTTGCTTTCGGCACATTTAATACCATCCATTGAAAGTGTTTTGTTAAAGCCAACCTTTTCGGCGGTGGCGGTAAGGGTTTTGCGGTCCAGCTTTAATGCTGTCTGAGCAAAAAAAGCATTGCAGGAATGAACCAAAGCATTATCCAAACCTATTTCACCGTGTCTTCCAAGGCAGCTAAGCCATTCCCCCGCAATGGTAACACCCTTAGAGCAGTTGAACTTCATACTTTTTGCATCGGGCAGATTTTCAAGCGCCGAAAGTGCGGTAACAAGCTTAAAAATTGAACCCGGAGCATATATTCCGGATAAAAGTCTGTTTACATAAACACCCTTGCCGCTTGGGTTTTCTCCGCTTGCGGGGTCAAAGGTTGGGGTGCTTACCATACAAACAATTTCACCTGTTTTATAATTGTAAACGCCAACCGTTCCCGCTCGGCTACCAAGTGCCTTATAGGCGGTTACGCAAACATTACTGTCTAAAGTAAGCTCAATATTATTGCCCTCACCGCTAAAATTGTAAACACCGTTTAAGGGGTCATAGCCGCAAAGCTCCTTAAGATATGCCGAGTGCATTCCTGTGGAAACAAATCCGTTAAGGTCGCCTACCGCGTGAACGGTCGCCTTGCGTATATCAAGGCTTTTGTTGTAAACTCGCGTATTATTTTTTGTTTCGGAAAGTACAACTCCATTTGCATCGGTTATTTGCCCCGCCTTTATTAAAATTCCGTTGGAATAAATATGCTTGTTTGCGGGGTAGGTTGCCCATTCGCCGCCCGAAACAGCCAGCGAAGTATAATAAAGTATAATACCTGCCACAAAGGCAAAAAGTACAATAAATAAACAAATGGAGCGCTTTAAAATTCTATTCATCCTCAAAGTCCCTCCACTGAATTACATTTTGTTTATGTAGCTCTGCCGCCTTAAAAAATGCAAGCATCATCCAGGCGGAAATAAGGCTTGTACCACCAACACTAACAAAAATAAGGGTAACGCCCGTAAGGGGTAGCATATCTACCGAACCAAATATATTAAGCGCCGATTGAAAAATAAGCATAGTCATTGAGCCACCAACAGTAACGGCATCAAAAACACAGGTTGAATGTCTTACAAGCCTGCAACCGTAAAGGCAGATAGCAATAAGGCAAAAGGCGGCGGTAATTGCAACAATTGCGCCCCACTCTTCGCCAATTATGCCGTAAACCAAATCGGTTTCGGCGGCGGGAATTTGATTTAAATGTCCGTTACCGCCACCTACACCAAGCAGACCTCCGCTTGCAAAGGACATCATAGTTCGGGTTTGCTGGTAGCCGGTGCTGTCGGCAAATTCCCAAGCGTGCAGCCATACCGAAAATCTGCGGGCAACATAGGGGTAAAGCCATATAACACCAATTATGCCTACTACGGCACTGCCTAAAATTCCGCCCAAAATAAATAAATTTTCGCCTCTTAAAGTGAGAATTACCATAAGACCCATAAAAAATATGGCAACTGCACCAAAATCAAGCATAATTGCAAGACCGCCCATTGAAAGAACGGCATAAATTAAAAATTCAAAGCGACGGACCTTATTTTTGTTAAGCAGATAAAGGGTTATGGCAGATGAAAGCACAAAAGCAACCTTACAAAGCTCAGAGGGCTGAAAGGAAAATCCGCCTATTTGAAGCCAGTTGCGGGCGCTGTTTATTTTGGTGCCGAAAAATGCTGTAAAGTATAAAAGTCCAACCGATAAAGCCATAATTATCCGCTGAATTTTTATTATAAAATCTCTGTATTTTAAAATAAAGGTAAGTATTAAAAATGCCAAAAAGCCTGCCACATAGCAAATAACCTGCTTTAAAAGCTGCTCGGACATTGAGCAGGAGCAAACGGCCAGCCCCAAGGTAGAAAGATAAAATACCGGTATTTCAATAAGCATTTTTGCGTTTTTAAGGGTGGCATTAATAATAAAACAACACCATTCCACAAAAATCAAGCCAATAAATGAAATAGGAATAAGGGTGTTCAAGCCGTCTATAAATCTTAGTGATATTGAAAGGCAGACAAATATTTGAAAAAGTGTGAGCAAAAACATTGGCAAAAAGCCTTTTGGAGCCTTGCGGGAGGAAATATCCTTAATTTCCTTGTATTTAAAGGTAAGGGTCTGCCCCGCAATGGTTACAGTATCACCGTAATCAAGGGGTGCGGGGCGGCTTGCATTTTGCAGATTAATTGCAACCTTGCCCTCTAACGGAGCCAAAAACCAGTGATTTTTTTTAAAGCTGAGTATGGCGTGGCGCTTTTGCACACCCCTTATGGGCAATAAAATATCCGCCGAAGAGGCTCTGCCTATTATATTTTCGGTTGCCGTTATGTCAATAGAAATTCCGTCAGCGGTAACAAGAGCGGCAATGGGTGAGCGCGGTGATTTTGTTTTAATAAAATAGTGAATCCACGCGCCGATAATACCCAATGAGCAAAGGGCAATAATCCAACGGGCAATTATAAAAAAATAAGGGTAAACACCGCTCAACGCCAACACCACCTTTAAATATACTAAGTAAATTAT
>JAGAOS010000024.1 GCA_017623575.1 Clostridia bacterium | reverse complement strand
CACCGAAGAACAGCTCTCATCAGTTTTATCTTTAATTAACAATCGCCCACGCAAATGTCTTGATTACATTTCGCCGTTGGAGTTTATTTCTAAAAAGTGTTGCACTTGACTTGACAATCTGCCGACCGCCGAACGGCGGTGGAAGGGGAGATTATTCACAGCAGAAAGCCCTTAATAAAGCAATTTGCGAAGTTTTTTCTCCCCTTCCGTCTTTTGCACGGCTATTCGCCGCACAAAATCCACCTTCCCCGTCCGGGGACGGCCTTATAAACCGCAAATCTGCACGATAACCCACAATTTACCAACCCTATATATTTACAAATAAAAATCCTTTTTGTGGCATAATATATAAGGTGATATTATGTGTACTGCAATAAGCTTTAATTCTGTGGACCACTATTTTGGCAGAAATTTAGATCTTTATTATAGCTATAACGAAAAAATAATCGTTACTCCCCAAAAATTCCCCTTTGAATTTCGTATGGAGGGTGAAATAAAAAATCATTACTCCTTTATAGGTATGGCAACATTAAGTGATAATTTTCCACTTTACTATGATGGGGTAAATGAGGCGGGACTTGGCATAGCGGCATTGAATTTTCCTGAAAATGCCTGCTATTCCGGCTTTAAAAAGGGCAAAATCAATCTGGCGCCCTTTGAACTTATTCCTTGGGTTTTAAGTAAATTTTCCTCTGTTAAGCAGGCGGCAGAGGAGCTTAAAAAGCTTAATTTAGTGGATGTGGATTTTTCAAGTGAGCTTTTAAATTCCCCACTGCATTGGTTGATAAGTGATAAACATCAATCTATTGTGGTGGAGCCTTTGGCAGAGGGTGTTAAGATTTATGAAAATCCCATAGGGGTGCTTACAAATAATCCCCCCTTTGAAACCCAGATGCTGTTGTTGCAGAATTATTCATCCCTTTCGGCAAAATATCCCGAAAAAAGCTTTTCACCGCTAATAAAACCAAAGCCTTACAGCCTTGGTATGGGTGCAATGGGGCTTCCGGGCGACCCATCATCACCCTCCCGATTTGTAAGGGCGGCATTTACAAAGCTGAATTCACCCCGTTGTGAAAACGAATTGGCATCGGTGGGGCAGTTTTTTCATATATTGGGGTCAACCGAGCAGCAAAAAGGGGTTTCTGCCACCAAGGATGGCAGGCTTGAATACACCCTTTATTCCTGCTGTATAAACACAAACAAGGGTATTTATTATTACACCACATACGGCAACCGCAGTATAACCGCAGTTAATATGCAAAAGGAAAAGCTTTGCTCTGAGTGTCTTATTACCTTTGATTTGCAGAAGGATGAAAGAATACACCTACAAAACTGAATATGTGATTTTTAAACCTGTTTTTTAAAAATCAAACTGCTAAAAATCCCTTTATTATGGGATTTTTGTTTTTTTATAGTGTCTTTTTTAAATATTCACCACTTGAATTAATTAAATTATCGTTGAAAGAAAGACTTATTAATGCTATTATGTAATGGTAACATATTTGTAGGAAGTGACACTATGCCGCACATAATATATCCTGAGTCTGCTACTGCAGTTATTGATGTAACAAAGCCGCCCTTTAATGCCGTTCCTGATGGTAAAACCGATTGTACCAAGGCGCTTATAGGGGCAATTGATTTTGTAACGGGTGAATACCAAAAAGCCTTTAATCACACCTTAAATGAGCTATCTGCTCAGCCCGATGATAACGCATTGCTTAGCTTTGAGGTTCGTAAGGTCAACGGAAAGCTCAATATCCCCTTTCCGGAAATTCTGCCTAAGGGGTATATTATATATTTGCCCAAGGGAACATATCTTGTAAGCGATACCATTTCATACACAAGCGAAAGCCTTTATAATATTCTTTTCAGCATCCGCTGGCTGGAGATGAACGCCACCATAAGAATAGTGGGTGAGGACCGCAATGACACAATCATTAAGCTTAAGGATAGCGCCAAGGGCTTTGAATTTGGCGCGCGCAAGCCCGTAATAAGCTTTATTAAGGGTGAAAAATCAGGCGTCGCTATGACAAATGTGCTTAAAAATCTTACGGTGGATATTGGCAAAAATAATTCGGGCGCGGTGGGTGTTCGCTTTTTTGCTAATAATACGGGCGCCGTAACTGATGTTAATATAATTTCATCCGATGATGAAAAGCGCGGCTATGCAGGCTTTGAAATTGTGGATGAAAAGGTTTCGTGCGCATTTATGCGTGATATTTATATTGAAGGCTTTGATTATGCAATCCGCGTTACTGCTCAACAGCACGCAGTTGCCTTTGAGCATATACATATAAAAAATCAGCGCATAGCGGGTGTTTACCATATGGGCGCAGTACTTTCAATGCGCGATTTAATAAGTGAAAACACCGTTAATGCCGTTTTTACGGTTGGCTTTACGGCTCAGCTTATTTTGGTAGACAGCCTTCTTACCGGGGGTGGAGAGGACTATGCCGCCGTAAATGTGGAATACGGCTTTGGTTACATAAGAAATGTAAAATGTAACGGCTACGGAGTAGGACTTCGCACCTATTTTGGTCAGCGTATTCCCTGTAGTGAAATGCCTTATGAATTTTCTACCCATGGGGAGTATTCTCTTTATGAAAATGTTCCTGAGCCGCAGTTTTTTGATTCGGCAGATATGCCCGATATGCCCGAATTTGAAACCGATTACACAAAATTTAAATCTGTAACGGAGTTTGGCGCTAAGGGTGACGGAATTACCGATGACACCGCCGCTATTCAGTCGGCGCTTAACAGTGGCGCAGAGGGAATTTATTTTGATGCGGGCAGATATTTAATAACCAAGCCAATTCATATTCCAAACAGTGTTAAGGTAGTGGACTTTATGTTTTGTGACCTGCTACCCGGAAGCGAGCTTGCCAGAACCGAAGGGGTAGGAGCCTTTACGGTGGATGAGGGAACAAATCCACTTTTAATATGCAATCTTTTTGCGTGGGAACGATTTCACGGACTTATGACCCTTGTAGATAACAACAGCACCCGCACCCTTGCAATGCGTATGCTTCACACTCAGGGGGCGGCTATGTACCAGAACCACAAGGGTGGCGGAACGGTATTTATTGAAAACTGCGCCTGTACTGTGGGCGGCGTTCCCGGAGCGGGCGGTCGCACAACGGGGTTAAAGGGTGAGGATGCCTTTATTTCGGCGCGGCATATACCCTGCTTTACCTTTAATAACCAAAAGGTTTATGCAAGGCAGATAAACCCTGAGCGCTCCAAGACAGAAATAATCAATAACGGCGGCGAGCTTGTAGTTTTAGGCTTTAAAACCGAAGAAGAGGGAACGGCATTTAAAACTGTAAACGGCGGTAAAACCACCGTTTTAGGCGGTATTTGCTGTATTGGTACAAAAAGCGAAATCCCCCTTGTTGAAAATAAGGATTCCCACTGCTTTGCCGTGCTTTCCACAATGATAACCAACCCTAACCAGCTTTTTCCCATTGCCGTAAGGGATGAAAAATGCGGCGAGGTAAAAATACTAAGAGATGAAGCTCTGCCAAAACGGGCAATGCTTTCATATGTTATTCCAAAGTATATTGGATAATTAAAATAAATAAACATAAAAATCTGCAACGAAAGTGTAAATTTCACACTTTTATTGCAGATTTTTTAATTTGCTTTTTAAAAGTTTTTTAAATATGCGCTTTATTCTCCCTGTTCAATGGCGGTTATTAAGTCTACTCTGCGCTGATGTCTGCCGCCCTCATACTCGGCATTTAAAAACTCATCAACTATCATTTCTGCCATTGCCTGACCTACAACGCGCGCACCAAAGGCAATTATGTTTGCGTTGTTGTGCTGGCGGGTAAGTCTTGCCGAATAGGGTTCAGAGCAAACTGCCGCGCGAATACCCTTTACCTTGTTTGCGGCAAGCGAAATGCCAATACCTGTGCCGCAAATAAGTATACCAAGGTCACATTCACCGCTTGCAACGGCTCTTGCCACCTTTTCACCGTAAATGGGGTAGTCGCAGGATTCAGAGGAATCGGTGCCAAAGTTTACTACAGTGTAGCCCTTTGCCTCTACATATTTTGTAATGTGGTTTTTAAGTTCAACCGCCACATGGTCATTTCCTATTGCAATTTTCATTTTTATTACTCCTTTATTTTAACGCTATTATCGCAGCAAGGTTTCCGCGATTTCCACCGCTTGCCCTGTGGGAATGGAAAAACTGACTGTTACAGCAGGTGCATAAATCGGTTACGCAAATGTTTTTTGGCTTTATGCCTGCGTGCTCTAAAATCAGGCGATTTGCTGTCCATAAATCCAGCATATATTTTCCGTTGGCTTTACATTCAAAAATGCTTTCGGGTTTGATGTATGAAAGCAGTGAAAAATTTTCAAAAACGGGTGCGTCAACCTCATAACAGCATTGCCCTATGGATGGACCAATAGCAACCATTATTTTTTTAGGGTTAGAGCCAAAAACTTCTGCCATTTTTTCTACAGTTTTGCGGCCGATTTCCTGTACGGTACCGCGCCATCCTGCGTGGGATGCGGCAATAACCTCGTTTTCGGGGTCGTAGAAAAGCAGTGGAACGCAATCGGCAAACTGGGTTACAAGGGGGACTCCTTTAAGGTTGGTAATAAGACCGTCTACATTTTTGTAATCGCGGTGTATGACTATGCCCTTGCCAATATCCTTTTCACCTACAATGCGTATATTGTCGGTGTGGGTTTGTTGGCTAAGTACCGCCCTTTCGGGGTCAAGACCCAAGGCAGAAAAAAGAATATCATAATTTTTTCTAACGCTTTTAGAGCTATCACCGTTAGAGAAGCTCATATTCATTGAAGCATATTTACCTCGGCTTACGCCACCCATTCTGGTGGTGAATGCAGTAATGCATTTTTTGTTATTAAGATTGGGAAAGGTGACATATAAAAGGCTGTCGGCACTGCCAACAAGCTTTAAGCTTTTTGTTTTCATAAGGGGAACCTCGTTTATTCTACAACTGTTGGATTATTGGTTGTTATTTTTATTCCGTCCTCGGTTTTGCCGTCGGCGGTGAAAATAATTGTTTTATCTACATCGGTGCGGAAGGTTTTTTCAAGTCCGCTTAGCTTATTAAGTGCGTTCACCGTTTCCTTATGGGGGTGATTGTAAGAGTTATCGGTGCCGCAGGATATAACAGCATATTTTGGAGATACGGCCTTTAAAAATCTTTTGGATGAGGATGAGCTGCTGCCGTGATGTCCGACCTTTAAAACATCGCTGTCTAAATTATATCCCGCTTTAAGCATTTCTTCCTCGCTTAAAGACTCTGCATCGCCTGTAAACAAAAATGAGTGTATACCGTAGGTCAGCTTTACCGTAACCGAATAATTGTTAAGCTCTTCATACTCACTGCTGTTGGGCGCAAAGCATTCTGCCTTATAATCCTCGCCCTCAAAAAGGGTGGTGCCTGATTTGGCGGCAGATATTTTAAGCCCCTTTTTTTGAACCGAGGTTAAAAAATCCTCATAGGTTTTACTGGTGGGAGCCTGATTGTTCGGCACCCTTGGGGCAAAAAGCCTGCCTATTTCAAAATTATCTATAACCTCACTCATTCCGCCTATGTGGTCGGCGTGGGGATGTGTTGCAATTAAATAATCAATTTTTTGAATGCTTTTATCCTTTAAATAATCAACAATTTTATCACCGTCACCACGATTTCCCGCATCAATAAGAAGTGTTTTTCCGTCAGGCAGATAAATCAGCTCGCAATCGGCCTGGTCAACATCCAAAAATTCTGCAACAAGAAGATTATCATTTACAGCAGGGGTGTTGGGTTTTTCTTCAACAAGGGTTGGTATTACCCTGCAGACAATAAACACAAGTGCAAACACTATAATTGATTTTAATATTGAACCGCCTAATTTTTTCCTTGCCATTTTGCACCTCTGTATAATAGTTTTAATATATTATACAACATAATGGGGCGTAAATCAAACTATTTTTACCTTAAATTTTTTAAGCCAGTAATTAAGCATTATCATATACGCTACCGTTTGGGGTGTTGTCATAAGCTGACCGTACCAAGGCTCGCTTCTTTCGGTGTATAACAGCTGCTCCACCGCCTTGTAATCACAAAGCTCAAAAAGGGGAGCGGATTTATTTGTTAAAATATCCGTAAGAATATTTTTAACCGCCTCAAAATAAGCGGGATTGTGGGTTTTGGGGTAGGGGCTTTTCTTTCGCCACAGAATACTTTCGGGCAGGTAGCCCTCCATAGCGGTACGAAGCAGACCCTTTTCTCTGCCCTTTAAATCCTTAACCTCCCAAGGTACGGTATAGAGGTATTCGGCTATTCGGTAATCGCAAAAGGGCACGCGAACCTCAAGACCGCTGAACATACTCATTCGGTCCTTTCTGTCTAACAGGGTTTGCATAAACCAGTTTGTGTTAAGGTAAACCATCTCACGCATACGCCCTTCAAGGGAGGATATACCCTCTCTTTTAGAGGCTTCTTTTACGGTTGCCTCATACCGTTCATTAACATAGTCTGCGCCCGATATATATTTTTTAAAATCATCGCGTAAAAAGCTTTGGCGGTATTCGGTGGATTGCGCCCAGGGAAAGCCGTATCGTGAGCGGATCTTTTCATCCCTGTACCAAGGATAGCCACCAAAAATTTCGTCGGCACATTCCCCCGAAAGCGCAACCGTGACCTGCTTTTTTATCTCACTACAAAAAAGCAAAAGTGAGGAATCTACATCTGCCATACCGGGTAAATCTCTGGCATCAACCGCCGAATAAAGGGCGTTTACCACATCCTCTGTATCTACCGTAACGCTTGTATGCTCACTTCCCAGATAATCCACCATAATTTTTATAAATTCATCATCACTGTTGGGCTGGAACCTACTGCTTTTAAAGTGTTTGTCATTATCCTTGTAGGTTACCGAAAAGGTTTTAAGCTTTTCACCCTTTTTTGCCATATGCCGCGCCGCCACCGAGCTTATTATACTGGAATCCAGACCGCCCGATAAAAATGTGCCTATGGGTACATCGCTTACAAGCTGTTTTTCTATAGCATCGGTAACAAGAAATCGAACCTTTTTTATAATTTCCTCGGTGGAGTCATTGTTTGGTGTGTCATTAAGGCTAAAATACCGCTCAACTTTAAGCCCTGTCGGAGTAAAAAAACCGCAAAATCCCGGTTTCAGCTCATAAATATCCTTAAAGACTCCGCAACCCGGAGTTCTGCCGGGACCTATGAATAAAAGCTCACTAATTCCGCGGCTGTCTATTTCGGGCTTTATATCGGGGTGACAAAGCAGTGTTTTAAGCTCGCTGGCAAAAATAAATGAATCACCCCGCTCGGCATAGAAAAATGGCTTTACACCCATTTTATCCCTTGCAATAAAAAGCTCGTTTTTTGTGGGGCAAAATACCGCAAAGGCATATATTCCGTTGAAATCCTTTACCGCCTTAGCACCCCACACAATATAGGACTTTAAAACAACCTCGGTATCGGTGTTGGTTTCAAAGGTAACGCCCATTGCTTTAAGGCGATTTTTAAGCTCTGCGGTGTTGTAAAGCTCGCCGTTGTAGCAGATTGTGTAGGTAGCGCCGTTAAATACAGCCGTCATAGGCTGTTTGCCGTTTTCGGGGTCAATAACGGCAAGGCGACGATGTAAAAGTATAGCGTTTTTATCCTGAAAAATACCGCTGTCATCGGGACCGCGTCCGGACATACTATCCAACATTTTAAAGTGATAATCCTGTTTGTAAATGCCGTTTTTAAAGTTTATTTCTCCTGCAATTCCACACATAAAAATACCTGCCTTTCGGGCAATGCCCGTTTTTTAATAGTATATGTTTTTTTGGTGTTTTAAATGTGTAAAGGCGCAAAAAAGGGTATGCAAAAACAGTCGGCAGATAAATTATTATTTAAAGATTTAAAAGAAAATGGAATTTTATTGATATATCTATTTTAATATGATATAATGAATATACAATAATTAAAAGAGGGGTTTATAATGAAAAATACAATTTTAAAAATCGCATTATTTTCTGTTTTTATTGCGATTTTAATAAGCCTTGCGGGATGCGCTTCGGAGGATACTGCCATCAACGCCGCTTCTGATGTATCTGAATCCTCTGTTTCTTCAAGCGTTTCGGAAAAAGAAAGCTCTACATCCTCCAAGCTACAAACTACTACATCAAAAAACACAAGTTCCTCAAATACTACCACTTCTAAAAAACCAAATTCGTCAAACACTACCACCACAAGCTCCAAAAAGCCTGTAACAAGCACAGAATCGGAAGCATCAAGCAGCACTCCCGCCCCTTCTGAAAAGCCGGCTTTAAGCTATACCGCCATACAAACAAAGGTGGAGGACTTTTTAAAGAAAAATACTGTCCACACCCCCGATTCATCTGACACCTTCCATGTGTACACCTTAGATGAAAGCTATTTTATTATCCCAAAGGATTTTTTAAAGCCACAACCCTTTTATACTGATGTTTTTACCAGCGTAAAAGACGGTGAAGAATATATTTCCGAAGTGAATATGTGCCAATACACAGATTACCTTTATACATCAAAGGTTCAAGCAGCCTTTTTTCGGGATTTAAAAATTCTTGAAGAATTTGCAGGCTGTAAAGCATCCAAAATCACCTTTAAAAATGTTCTTGATAATAAAAGCTTTGAAAAGGTTTCAGATATCCCCGATAATTATTTAAGAGTTTTTTCAAAGGGTTCACAAAGTCCCCCAAAAATATATGTGTATTTTAACGATGATCACCCAACAAATCCACTTAAGGTATTCGCAAGCTTTACCTGCTATTCCCTAAGTCAACATAATCTTCCGGGACCTGTTAAATACAACTATTCCATTGATATTTCGGTGCGTTACAATCGAGAAAAGCCTACTACATATTAATCTTATTTTGCACGCATATAGTGAATAATAAATTGTTGTTTATAAGCCTTACCCTTTTACGGGGAGGCTTTTTTGCGCTATGGTATGACAAGAGTTGAATCTATCGGGTTTTAGCTTGCCTGACTTTAAGTAATATTGCAGTATAAAAAAATTTTATAGACAAAAGCCTTTGTATATGGTAAAATCAAAATATATAATAAATAAGGGGAGAAATTAATGAAAGCGCAACGAAAAATTCTGCTTGGTGCCTTGGCATCCGCTGTGGTTATTTCCTTAGTCTTAACCATTGTTATTGCTACAAGGCCTCAGGTTGTAGAAACTGTTGAATCCTCAAGCAGTGAGGTATCCTCAGAAAGCTTTTCCAGCACAGTATGGACTGAGGAGGATTTTATGGAGGGCGAGGATTCTTTTGCATCTGAAAAGAGCAGTACATCCAAAAACACAAGCAAGGCTCCGTCTGTGGCGCCGCCAAAATCGGTTTTAAATAAGCCATCGGGCTGGAGTTCAAGCTCTGATAAATCCAAAAACTCCACCAATTACAAGTGGCCCAATATTTCACCAAATGATGTAGAGGCAGGTATTCCTATTATTGCCAAACGAGGCGCAAACTCCAACGAACCTATAAGCGAGTTTGTTTTTATGCAAAGGCTTAATTCCACCCTGCCGTTTTCGGTGGAGTGTAATATAACAGGCAGAAACATTACCGTGCTTTTGCCTGCGGGAACTCAAATTGACGCTTTAAGACCTGAATTTACCTTTAACGGAGATAAGGTTCTTTACGGCAAAACTGAGGTTAAAAGCGGTGAAAGCGCATTTAACTTTACCGTTCCTGTGGAGCTTACTGTGGTTTCGGGCAGTAAAAAAACAAAATATACAGTTTATGTTATGACCCTTAATACAGGTATACCCTCAATGTCCATAACTACTGCCGATTATAATGATATAAGCAGTAAAACCGAGTATGCAAAATGCAGCGTTTTTGCAGGAGGTGGCTCTGCATCTAACGGCAGTTATGCCTTTGCAAAAAACAAATATATAATGGCAAATGCCACCATTAAGGGCAGAGGCTGGACAAGCTGGTACTATTATGCCAAAAAAAGCTACACCCTGAAGTTTGAAAAGAAGCAGGAAATGTTAGGTCTGCCCGCCCATACCGAATGGGTGCTTGCGGCAAACTATGCCGACCGTTCCCTTATACGAAATGCCGTTGCAATGCAGCTTGCCCACGCGGTTGGGTCTGAGGCGGTAATGGATGTTCGTTTTGTGGATTTGTGGGTAAACGGCACATATGCAGGTAACTATCAGCTTATTGAAAAGGTTGAAGTAAGCAAAAACAGGGTTGATATTACAAAGTTCAAAGAAAATCTTGCGCCCGATAAGGTTGGCTATATTATTGAAACAAACGGTCATAACAAGGCAGAGGGTGAATTTGGTGTCTGGACAAACGGTCAGGATGCCGACCGTCCATCTAAATGGCAGAAGCTTAATGAAAACATCACTCTTGACCCCATAAGCGGTGATATGTTCTTTGAGTCCAACCATTATAACGGCATTATATTTAATATAAATAAACCCTCTGATACCAAGCTAATGGCGCTTAATAAAAACAAGCGACTTCAGTATCTTGAATACATATACGATTATATGGATAAAACCGAGGCCGCTATTAAATCCCAGAAATACTCCGAGGCATCCAAGTATCTGGATATGGAGGCTATGGCAAAATGGTATATTGTTGAGGAGCTTGCAATGAATACCGACTCTCAGCTTCACTGCTCCTGTTATATGTATAAGGATGCGGGTGGTAAGCTTAAAATGGGACCTGTATGGGACTTTGACTTAGGCTTTGGCAATGGTAAATATGCCAACGAAAAGCATATAGAAAGAACCTATTTGGATAAAGCCCGTTGGTTTGCCGATTTACTTGCAATGCCTGAGTTTAAAGAAACCGTAAAAAGGGTATGGACAAGGTCTAAAGTTAAAATCAACGAGGTGCCCGAGTTTATTAATAAAACCTCTAACCTTATTAATAAATCACAAAAAATCAACTACGAGCTGTGGAGCATTACTCAACACGCCGAGCATACCTATGCCCGCACCACCGAACAGATGGATAGCTTCGCCGACCAAATCAGATATTTGAATGATTTCACCAAAAAAAGAATAGATTATATGAACAAAAAAATTATGGGTTGGTAACAAACCGTAATTGTTACAAAAGGCCGCCGCAGATAAAAAATAACAAGCGGCGGTCTTTAAAAATTTGCAAAGGTTGTTTACATTTAGTTTTTAATTTTACAAAAATCAAAGAGTAAACTTTGAATGAACACTAAAAAAAGGGGGTGGACGGTTGGCAAAGTTTGTATATACCTTTAAAAGGTATGAAAAAAAGTTTTTAATTACAAAACAGCAGGCAGACGCTCTGCTTCAAAGAATAGGCGACCGTATTATTCCCGATAAATACGGCGAAACGGTAATATGCAATCTTTATTATGATACACCCGATTACATTTTAATCCGCCGCTCTTTGGATAAACCCCGTTATAAGGAAAAGCTCAGGGTAAGGTGCTACGGAGTGCCGCAAAGCGATTCGGTAGCCTTTATTGAAATAAAGAAAAAATTCCAAAAGGTTGTTTATAAGCGGCGGCTTGATACCACCTACAGCCAAGCAGTGAATTATCTTAAAACGGGTCAGATAAATATTTCAGGTCAGATTAAAAATGAGCTTGATTGGTTTTTAAAAAGCTATAAAGGTTTACGCCCCTCAACGGCGGTGTTTTATACAAGAAAAGCCTTTTTTGCTACCGAAAATCCCGAGCTTAGAATAACGGTGGATAAGGATGTTATGTGGCGCAGAGATGGGCTTGATTTAACCCTTGGTGCCTATGGTGAGCCACTTTTGGTGGATGATGCCCGTCTGCTTGAAATTAAAATTCCGGGCGCGGTGCCCGTATGGCTGGCTCATATATTAAGCGAGCTTAATATTTTTCCAATATCCTATTCTAAATACGGAAAAGCATTTTTAAGTTTTATTAAAGAAATATCCTGTTTTGGAGGTAAATAAAATGTTTGAAAGTTTAATTGAAAACGGCATTGCCGAATCCTCATTTTTAATTTGTACTGCGGCATCCTTATTCTTGGGTACCGTTATTGCCCTTAGCTATATGTTCCGTAGTCAGTATTCCAAAAGCTTTGTTGTTACACTTGCTCTATTGCCTGCCATTGTGCAAATGATTATTATGATGGTAAACGGCAACATTGGTGTTGGTGTGGCAGTTGCGGGCGCATTTAACCTTGTAAGATTCCGTTCTGTACCGGGTAATGCCCGTGAAATAGGCAGTGTGTTTTTAAGTATGGCGGTTGGTCTTGCAACGGGTATGGGCTACATTTGGGTAGCCGCAATTTTCACCGCAATAATTGTGGTATTTACCCTTATTTACACTCTTATTGGCTTTGGCGCGGTAAGAAGCTGTGAACGGGAGCTTAAAATAACCATCCCCGAAAATATTGATTACACAGGTCTTTTTGATGACCTTTTTGAGGAATACACAAGTTTTTTTGAGCTTGTTCGTGTTCGCACAACAAATATGGGAAGTCTTTTTCAGGTTATATACCGCGTAAGACTTCGCGATGTTAATAAAACCAAGGAGTTTTTAGATTTAATCCGTTGCAGAAACGGCAATCTGGATATTGTTTGCAGTCTGCCCGCCTACGGCAAAGAAGAGTTGTAAAGGAAGTTTTTGAATGTTTAAATATTCAGTTAAAATTCTAAGTCTTCTTTTAATTGTTTTACTAAGCCTTTCCGGATGCTCCGAAAGATCAGAGGGCGAAAAAACTCCGGTCACTTCTGAAGAAAGCACCGAATTTTTATCTGATATCCCCACCATTCAGCCTCAGTCGGAGCTTGAAAAAACCAAAGCTTCTGCCAAAAACAAGGTGAGTGGGGCAGGCACCACCATTACCCTGAATGGGGATACCGCCAATATAAGCGGCAGCGGTGCAAAATTAGATGGCAAGGATATTGTAATTACAAAGGGCGGCAGTTATGCCGTTAGCGGCAGGCTGAATAACGGCAGAATTGTTGTAAATGCGGGTAGCGGCAAGGTGACTGTAATTTTAAACGGCGCTCATATTTCTTGCGGCTACAGCAGTGCCTTTTATGTAAAAAAGGCAGGCGAGGTTACCCTTACCGCCTATAACGGAAGCGTCAACCTGTTAATGGATGCGGGTGAATACAGCTTTTCAGACTCCTACTCATCACCTTCAAACAGTACACCAGATGCCTGCGTTTACAGTGATGATAATATTACTGTTAATGGCGGCGGAGAGCTTGTAGTTGTGGGTAATTATAAAAACGGACTTACAGGAAAATCCACCCTTGATATTGAAAAAATAAAGCTTTCGGTGGAATCGGTCGGTCACGGCATAACAGGTAAGGAACGCCTTAATTTAAATGGGGCTGAGTTTAATGTAACAGCCGCAGGTGACGGATTGCGCGCCAATGAAACGGCGAACGCATCCTTGGGTGTGGTTACACTAAAAAATTCAAAGGGTAGCATTGTGGCTAAAGAGGATGGTATTCAAGCCGAAACCACCCTTGCGGTGGAATCGGGCAGTTATGCCATTCAAAGCGGTGACGGAAGTGAGGGAACCCCCACAGCCGAAACGAGCGCAAAGGGTCTTAAGGGCGGCAGTGCGGTAAATATAAGCGGCGGAAGTATTTCATCAGATTCACTTGATGATGCTTTGCACTCCAACGGAAATATAAATATTTCGGGTGGGGAGCTTTCTTTAAAATCGGGTGACGACGGAATCCACGCCGATGGAGATATAAATATTTTGGGCGGCATTGTTTCTGTAAGCAAATGCTATGAGGGCTTGGAGGCAACAAATGTAGCGCTTTCGGGCGGTTCGGTTAAGGTTGTAGCAAGTGATGACGGCGTAAATGTTTCGGGCGGTGACGGTTCGGGCGAAATGGGTCGACCGGGTATGGATCATTTTATGTCCTCCTCGGGTGGAAAGCTAACCGTTTCGGCAGGTTTGCTTCAGGTTAATGCTGAGGGTGACGGGCTGGATGCTAACGGAAATATTGAAATTTCAGGCGGTACAGTTATAGTAGATGGTCCCACAAGGGGCGGCAACGGTGTTCTGGATTTTGACGGTGAATGTCTGGTTACGGGTGGTAGCCTTATTGCGGTAGGCTCCTCAGATATGGCGCAGACTCCCTCACAAAATTCCACACAAAACACCCTTGTTTACACCTCTTTTTCAGAGGAAGGGGGAAGCTTATTTAATATTCAGTCTTCCGACGGCACCGAGCTTATAACCTATCGCGCGGCAAAGGGGTATTCCTGGATTTGCTATTCATCCCCCAAAATTAAAAAGGGTGAGAGCTATTTGTGCTATGTTGGCGGAAGTCACACAGGAACGGAAAGCGGCAGAATATTTACAGGCGGTAAATACACAGCGGGAACAAAGGTTGCCGAGCTTACGGTATCAAGCACCGTTACATCAAACGGTGAAGTTGGCGGTATGGGTGGACCTCACGGTAATATGGGCGGTCATCATGGCGGTATGGGTCGACCTTACGGCTTTGCTCCGTAATAATTTGTTTGACATTATTGATAATATGGGTTATAATATAATTAATCATTTTTAAGGAGGATATTTCCAATGAAATTCAGAACCATTATGTGGATAATCACAGGCGCTGTTGCAATTGTTGCTATGGCAGCAGGCGTAGCAGTTTTTGTTAATCGTTATCTTAACACTAAAAAGGATATGGACTATATCGAGTGCGAGTGCGAGCCCGACCCCGATGTTACCTTTAATGACGCTGAATAATTAAAATTTTATGCAAAAATAAAAGGAATTGTTCTGAGGTTTAACTCAAAGCAATTCCTTTTTTTGTTTTTAAAAAATCCTGCCCTGCCGTAAGTGGCAATTGATAACCTGCAAAAAATAAGCAGGTGGGTGGCCGCCCCACGGTTTTGCGCTCCCTTCGTCCAACACTGCTCAAAGACAATGCCGGGAGGTCTGCAAGCCCGCCGCAGGAGAAAGGTCCCCTATAAATATGGTTGTAGGGTTATAATTAACCACAGTCCGCGAACAGGGAAGGACTAAACAGTCCGGCTTTATTACAAATAAGTTTTTGTGATGCAGAGAAATCTAGTTGTGCGTCTACATTAATTGTGGGTATAAGGCGGTTTTGGGTTTGCGGTATTCCCTTTAAATAAATTAATAGCTATATTTATTCTTCGTTAATTTCAAAGGCATCCTGCAGGCGATTTATAAATAAATCTGCAACGGTTTCATATTCATCATCATCGGGAATATCCTCAAAATACTCCTCGCCGTTTTCATCCTCAAACACCTTAACTATTACAAGCTCGCCGCTATCATCAAGCCTTGCCTTGGGGTCGGAAAAGTAGGGAATCATTGCAAGGTAGCGACCGTCATCAGTTTCAATGGCATCAATTATCTCAAACTCATAATTTTTGCCGTCATCATCTGTAAGGGTAATTATATCATTCCCGAAATTTTTCTCTTCCATCGGGTGCACCTCATTTTCAAAATATTTTTGCAGCACAAAAATCTGCTACAACTATTTTAACCGCTTTGCGCCAAATAGTCAATATTTTTATTTATAAGTTAATAAATTGTTATTCTTTTACATTTTACTTATTCTTTTCGTTGCAAAATTTAAAGTTTTATAGTATAATAAATCTGTATGTTGGAAAATTACTTACCGGAGGCTGTTATATGATCTGGCACAGTTCAAATATTGAAGATGTAAAAAAAGAGTTGGGTGTTAATGATAAAACCGGTCTTTCTGCCGCTGAGATTGCGGGAAGAATTGCTGAATACGGTGAAAACACCCGTATACAAAACAATGATAAAAATGTTGTAAAAAAGATATTTAAGCACCTTACCCCTGCCCTTGATGTTTTGCTTATGATAATTTCGGGCGCGGTTTTGGTTATTGATATTATTGCAAATGAAAGCGGATGGTATGTTCCGTTAATTGTGTTTGCCCTGCTGGTGCTTAACGCTACCGCCGATGTTTTAATTGGAATAAAGGCGGATGAGGAGCTGCAAAAGCTAAAGGGTAACATTGCCGCCTCTGCAAAGGTTCTGCGTGACGGTGAGGTTTCAGAGGTTCCGGCATCCTTTTTGGTTCCGGGTGATATTGTACTGCTGGAGCAGGGGGATTATATTCCTGCCGACGGTCGCCTTTTAGAAAGCTATTCTCTTACCTGTGATGAATCTGCGGTTTGCGGAGATTCTGCCCCTAATGAAAAACAGGCTGATTATGTGCCTGAGGATATTGCTGAAATCGTTATGCGTAAAAATATGGTTTACGCGGGTTGCTCGGTGCTTTTTGGCTCAGCAAAAATGCTGGTAACCGATACGGGTATGAATACCGAGCTTGCAAGGCAGGAAGCAATTATTGAGGTGACCGAGGGTACCGAGCTTCCTACAAAGCGCCGCCTTGTAGAAATAGGCAAGGTAGCGCGGATTGGCATACTTATTACCTGTTTAGTTATCTTTTTAATAGGTGTTATAGGCGGTCGCGCTACCGAGAATTTTGCCGTTATGGTGCTTGAGCTTTTGCTTACCGTAACTGCGTTGGCGGTAGCGGCAATTCCCGAGGAGGCGGCTCAGGCTGTAAATATTATTTTGGGCTTTGGCGCTCACCGTATGCTTATGCGCAAGGCAATAATTCAAAATTCCGCCGCGGTGGAGGAGCTTGGCAGAGTTTCACTTATTATATCTGACAAAACAGGAACCCTTACTAAAAACCGTATGAAAATGACTATGATTTTTGACGGTGCAAATCTTATTGATTTAAATACAGATGCCCCCGGAGAAAATGCGGTGACCCTTATTCGCACCGCCGCCCTTTGCGGAAATTCTACAGTTGAAATAGCGGCAGGAGGTAAGCTCCGTCCTGTGGGCGACCCAACCGAGGTAAGTATAGTTTCGGCTTGTATGGAATATTGCGCCCTTTCAAAGGAGGAGATTGAAAATATCTATCCTCGTATGGCAGAGGTGCCCTTTGATTCAGCCCGCAAGCTTATGACAACAATTAATATGATAAATAATCGCCCCTTTGCAATTGTAAAGGGCTCCCCTGATATTTTAACCCGTTGCTGTACAGGCGGAAATCTGAGCGGCGCCGCTGAGGCCGCTATAGAAATGGGTAAACGCGGACTCAGGGCAATTGCCGTTGCTATGAAGCCTTTAGACGAGGTACCCTCAAACCCCAACCCTGAAAATATGGAATGTGACCTTACCCTAATGGGTGTTTTTGGTATGACAGATACCATCAGCCGCGAAACCACAGCCGCCCTTCGTGAGAGTGAGGGCGCGGCAATCCGCACAGTTATGATAACCGGCGACCACATAACTGCCGCCGAGGCAATAGCAAAGGGAATGGGAATACTTAAAGAGGGTGAAAGAGCCATTACGGGTGATGAGCTTCGTGAAATGGATGACGAAACCCTTCGCGCTGAAATAAACAAAATATCGGTTTATTCCAGAATATCGGCTGAGGACAAGCTTCGCATACTTTCGGTTTATAAGGAGCTTGGCGAAACTGTTGCCGTAACGGGTGATAGTGTGGAGGATGCCGCTATTTTAAAGGCTGCAGATGTTGGCTGTGCAATGGGTGTAACCGGTACCGATATTGCAAAGGGTGCCGCTGATGTTATTCTTACAGAGGATAGCTACATATCTGTTGTGGGGGCAATTAAGGAGTCCCGCGGAATTTATGCCAACATCAAGCGCGTTGCCGCTCAGGTGCTTAGCTGTGCCTTGGGTGAGTTGCTTTTAATGCTTTTGGAGATTATAATTTTCGGCTATCCCGCCCTTACCTCACTGCCCATTATGTGGCTTAATCTTGTGGTTGGCTTTGCCGTAATATTGGGACTTTCTTATGAAAGGGCAGGTAAGGATGTTATGAATCATCCCCCCCGCCCAAGAAAGGAGCATTTTTTCAGCGGTATTTATGGAATATCCATTCTTTGGCAGGGTGGTATTCTGGCGGCGCTTGGCGTTATTGCATATGCAATAGGCGGCTCTGCAATGCTTTTTGCCGTTTTGGTGCTTTCTGAGGTTTCTCTTGCCTTTGGACTTAGAAGTGAAAGCTCTTTGTTTAAAATAGGCTTCCACACAAACAAGGGTATGCTTGTTGCTTTATGTGTGGCAATTCTTACGCTTTTGTTGATTTCAGGCCCATTACACGCCGTATTTTCTTTAGAAAAGCTTACTTCTACAATGGTGCTTGAAATAATTTTACTTTCAATAATCCCCTTAGCCGTTACCGAGATTATAAAGTTAGTAAGGGATATAAAGGTAAAACGAGGATAACAAAATGAAATACGATCTTTCAAACAAACGAACAATTGAAAAATTGTTATCCGAGGCGGGCTTTACCTTTAAAAAATCCTTGGGGCAAAACTTTTTAACCGATCCTTCGGTTTGCCCTGCTATGGCAGAGGCGGCGGCAGATGCCGATACGGGAGTTATTGAAATCGGCCCCGGTATTGGTGTTTTAACTGTTGAGCTTGCTGAGATTGCCAAAAAGGTTATTGCGGTGGAGCTGGATGAAAGACTTCGCCCCATACTTGCTAAAACCTTAGAGGATTACCCCAACGCATCGGTTATTTTTTCGGATGTTTTAAAGCTGGATTTAAAAAAGCTTATAGAGGATGAATTTTCCCATTGTAAGCGGGTTACCATATGCGCAAATCTGCCGTATTATATAACCTCGCCTATAATAATGTCCCTGCTTGAAAGCCGACTCCCCGTAGAAAGCATTACAGTTATGGTGCAAAAGGAGGCGGCAGAGCGGCTTACTGCGGAAATTCCCGGTCGTGCCGTTGGCGCCGTTACTTTGGCGGCGGCATTTTATGCCGAAAGGGAGCTTTTGTTCGGTGTTCCCCGCGGAAGCTTTACCCCATCGCCCAATGTGGATAGCGCGGTTATTCAATTTGCCGTAAGGCAGACCCCCGCCGCAGAGGTAAGGGATGAAAAAATGCTTTTTCGTCTTATAAGGGGCGCTTTTGAGCATCGCCGTAAAACCCTTGTTAATTCGGTTTCGGCGGCAGGTGTGGTTTCAAAGCAGGCATTGACAGAAGCTTTAGAAAAACTGAGCATACCCTTAACGGTGCGTGCCGAACAGCTTAGTCTGGAGCAGTTTGCCGCCTTGGCGGATGAGCTTATAAACCAATAAAACTATTTTTAATAAAGGAATAACAGAAAATGTCTATAGAAAAAGTAAGGGAATATTTAAAAGGCTTTGGTGCTGATGAAAAAATAATGGAATTTTCCGTTTCCAGCGCTACGGTAGAGCTTGCCGCAAAAGCCCTTGGCTGTGAGCCCTGTCAGATTGCCAAAAGTATGGCTTTTATAATGGGGGATAGTGCAATTTTAGTTGTTGCCGCGGGCGATGTTAAAATAGATAATGCAAAATTCAAAGCAGAGTTCGGCACAAAGGCAAAAATGGTGCAGTTTGCCGATGTAGAGGCGGCAGTAGGTCACGCCGCAGGCGGTGTTTGTCCCTTTGCCGTAAAGGATGGCGTTAAGGTTTTTATGGATGAATCCTTAAAGCGCTTTGAGCTTGTATACCCCGCCGCAGGAAGCAGTAACAGTGCTATTCCACTGACCCTTTCAGAGCTTTTTGAATACTCACTTTGCCAAAAATGGGTAGATGTATGCAAGCCGATTTTGTAAAAAAATTGAAAAATCTGCAAATATAAGTGTTTACAAAAGCGCTTTAGTGTGGTAAAATACTACTAAATAGTGTTTAAGGAAGTGACTTATGGGTAGGTTGATAGCCGTCACCTCCGGTAAGGGCGGTGCGGGCAAATCAAGTGTTTCGGTGCATCTTGCCGCCGCTCTCAGCAATATGTCAAACAAGGTACTTGTGGTTGATATGGATGCAGGTATGCGTTGCCTTGACATAATGCTTGGTGTTTCAAATGTTTTATTGTTTGATTTAAATGATGTGTTAAATGGGCATAAAACTATTAGTGAGGCTGCAATTACGGTTCCCTCGGTTGGTAGTGGACTGCATTTTATCGCCGCGCCCTTAAAGGGTAAAATCAATCCTGAAGGTTTAGGCGATTTTGTGGCAGAGGCCTGTTTAATATATGATTTTGTTATATTGGATTTTCCGGCCGGTGCAGTGGACGAGCTTTATTCGGCTCTGCCCCGATACTGTGAGGCATTGGTTGTATGCAATGCAGATGCCGTATCACTCAGGGATGCCGCCATTATGGGCGCCGATTTGGATGATCTTGATTTTATGTCGGTAAGGCTTGTGCTTAACCGCGTATCTTTTGAAAATATGCGCCGCGGAATAACCGCTAATATTGATGAGGTTATTGATGAAAGCGGCATTCGCCTTATTGGTGTTGTACCCCAAAGTATGGATATTTATATGTCCTGCTGTTCGGGGCAGGCTTTAAAGAAAAAAAGCCGCGCCGCTAAGGCCTTCCAACGAATTGCTAAGCGCATTATGGGGTATGATATTCCACTAGTGTCTTACAAGAAAATATAATATAAACAGTAATTTGCAAGGTAAAAAGCCTTGCAGGGAAAAGGAGATGTTAGAATGAACATTGCGATAATCGCACATGATGCAAAAAAGGAACTTATGGTGCAGTTTTGTATAGCTTACTGCGGCGTGCTTAGTCGTCACCACCTGTTTTCAACCGGCACAACCGGTAAATTGGTTGCCGAGGCTACAGGCTTGGAGATTGTTAAGTTTTTAAGCGGCAGGCAGGGTGGCTTCCAGCAAATAGCTTCCCGTATCAGTTGTGATGAGATCGACCTTGTTCTTCTTTTCCGTGATCCGATGACAACAAAGCCTAATGAACCCGATGAACAGGTTTTGCTTAATCTTTGTGATGTCCACAATATCCCCGTTGCAACAAATATTGCCACCGCAGAGGTACTTATTCACGGTTTGGAACGCGGTGATTTGGATTGGCGAGATATTGTTCGCCCTAACTAATTAAATATTTATTTTCAATTGGGTAGTGCTTTTTGGCTCTGCCCAATTATCCCGTTGAAAGAGGTATTTTGAATTATGAAACTTGATACTATGCAAGGACTCAAGCGTACCGATTATTGCGGTACTCTCACCGCCCAAAGGGTAGGCGAGGAGGTAGTTGTTTGCGGTTGGACTGCCCGTCAGCGCGATTTAGGTCAGCTTATTTTTATTGACCTTCGTGACCGTACAGGCATAGTTCAGCTTGCCTTTGATGACACTACCGACCGCGAGATTTTTGCCAAAGCATTTGCCGTAAGAAGCGAGTATGTTTTAATGGCAAAGGGTGTTATCAGAAAGCGTTCTTCGATTAATCCCGATATTCCTACAGGTGAAATTGAAATTGAGGTTAAGGAGCTCAAGGTTTTAGGCTCTGCCGAAACCACCCCCTTTGAAATTCTGGATGATACCTCTGTTAAGGAGGAGCTTCGCCTTAAATATCGTTATCTTGACCTTCGTCGCCCCACCCTGCAAAATAATCTTATGATGCGTCATAAGGTTACTAAGGTTACCCGCGACTTTTTTGACAGTGAGGGCTTTTTAGAGATTGAAACCCCCACCCTTATAAAATCCACACCCGAGGGAGCCAGAGATTATCTTGTTCCCTCCCGTATACACAAGGGTAGCTTTTACGCTTTACCTCAGTCACCTCAGATGTATAAGCAGCTGCTTATGCTTTCGGGTTATGACCGCTATATGCAGATTGCCCGTTGCTACCGCGATGAGGATTTGCGTGCCGACCGTCAGCCTGAATTTACTCAGGTGGATTTAGAAATGTCCTTTGTAGAAATGGACGATATTCTTGATTTAGGCGAGCGTTACATTAACTACCTTTTTAAAAATGTTTTGGGTGTAGATATTCCTACCCCTATCCGCCGTATGACCTACACCGAGGCTATGGAAAATTACGGTTCTGACAAGCCTGATGTTCGTTTTGATATGAAGCTTATCGACCTTGCCGATGTTGTAGAAAACTGTGGTTTCTCTGTTTTTGCAGATACCGTTAAAAACGGCGGCTCGGTTCGCGGTATTACCGCAAAGGGCGGCGCTTCTGTTCTTACCCGTAAGGAAATAGATAAATTAACCGAGGCGGCTAAGGGTATTGGCGCTAAGGGTCTTGCCTTTATTCGTTGGGCAGAGGATGCCGATGAACCCACCTGCGGCTTCCGCAAATTCTTAACCGATGATGAGTTTGCCGCATTAATGGAGCGTATGGGCGTTGAAAAGGGCGATGTTGCACTTTTTGTTGCAGATAAAAAGTCCACCGTACTGGGAGTTCTTGGCGCACTCCGTTTGCAGGTTGCAGAAAAGCTGGATATTATACCCGAGGGTTACGAATTCCTTTGGATTACCGAATTCCCATTCTTTGAATATAATGAGGAAACAGGCAATTGGGATGCTATGCATCATCCGTTCACTTCCCCCCTTGATGAGTGTCTGCAGTATCTTGATACCGATCCCGCAAAGGTATTTGCCAAGGCATATGACCTTGTGCTTAACGGCGTAGAGCTTTCTTCAGGCTCCATTCGCATAAATGATCCCGAGCTTCAAAAGAAGATGTTTGCGGCTTTAGGTCTTTCAGATGAAGAGGCTAACGAAAAATTCGGCTTCCTTGTAGATGCTTACCGCTACGGCGCACCCCCTCATGGCGGCTTTGGTATTGGTTTGGATCGACTTGTTATGCTTATGTGCGGCAGCGATTCCATCCGCGATGTTATTGCCTTCCCCAAGGTTGCCAATGCAAGCGAGCTTATGAGCGGCGCACCCGGTAATGTTGATGAGCAGCAGCTTGTTGATTTAAGCATTGAGGTTGCAAAAATCGAAGAAGAATAATTATAAATTTTCAGGCAACCTTCGTTTTAACGAAGGTTGCACTTGTATAACCTTCGCGTTGACGAAGATTATATTATTCGCAAAAGCGAAGAATACACTTTTAAGGGAGGTCAGGATATGCTAACTGCTAAACAGGCAGCCGAAAAATGGGGTATAACCGTAAGGCGGGTGCAGGAATATTGCAAAAGCGGAAGAATAGCAGGTGCCGAGCGCTTTGGCTCAAGCTGGATGATACCTGAAAATGCCGTTCAGCCTACCGACCTACGAAAAAAAATATTGGTTGAAGCAACCGAACAACCCTTAATAAAAAAGACCCCATTTTTAGATATGACCAACCTATATACCCTTCCCGGTACAGCAGAGATGTGTGCAGATAACCTTAAAAACCATCCGGAGGCCAGGTTGCTTTTTGAATCGGAAATTGCCTATTCCCGTGGCGAAATTGATAAGGTTTACGCAAATGCGAATATCATTTTAAATACTCATTCGGGCTTTTATGCAGTGCTTTCGGGCGGTATGCTTTTAGGACTTTGCGCTATGTGGCGCGGCGATATAACCCTTTGGGAAAAGGCGAGAAAGCATATTTGTGAGGCGCCTATAGTAACCGAAAATGATATTGATATTATAAATCTTTCGCTGGCGGCGTTAGATAGCTCGGTATATGATATTTCAAATTTTCCTGAATGGTTTAAAATGGGTATTTTTGAGAATATTCACCCTGATGCACTACCAGCCGCAAAGGTATTTTATATTAATTATCTTTATGTGGCAGGTCTTGCAATAGCAACAAAGCAGTTTGAAATGAGTGGTGTAGAGGGGCTCACCCTTTTAAAGCTTTTGCCCAATACCATTGAACCTATGATTTCGGATGCTATGGCTAGCAAAATTATTGTGTGTGAGATTTATCTGCGTATTATGTGCGCCATTGTTTACCATAATATAGGCGAGGACGAGCGTGCAATCTACCACATAGATAAAGCTATTAATCTTGCACTGCCCGACCGACTTTTAGGTATTTTGGTGGAGCATAGAAAATATTTAGACACCCTTTTGGATGATAGATTTCGGGTTATTGCTCCTGAGCTTTGGGAAGTCTATGAATCGCTTTATAAACGCTTTTCGGCAGGCTGGTCAGCGCTAAGCGGTACCATACGCAACAAAAAAATATCCACAAATCTTACCTTCCGTGAGCGTGAGGTTGCAAAGCTTGCTGCCTTTGGTATGAGCAATACAGAAATTGCCGCTTCGCTTCACATTTCTTTGGCGGCGGTTAAGCAAACCATTAGAATGGTATTTCAAAAAAGCGGTGTAAATTCCCGTGATGAGCTTATAACTATTTTGTAGCTTTGCGATTATATTACATATCTGTTTTTGTGGTTTTGGGATAAATTTTTTTATCCTTCAAAAGTTTTTAAAGGTGATAGAAAAAATTTTAAAAATCCGTTACACTGTTATTGTAAAGACAGTGTGGCGGATTTTAAAATTTTGCTATATAATGCAAATAATTTTTAATTGCCATACCATTGAAAGGAGATGTTCTATGAATACCGTTTTAAAAGAAGGCGACCTTTATAAGGTCATAAATATTTTCGGTAAAATCTTTGAACTCAGATACGGTTATTATGATGAAAATGATCGTAACAGCGAATTTAATGAAGTAATTCCAATATATCCCGATTTTTTAAAAACTCCAATGTATACCGATGAGGGGCGACCTTTTGTCACTCAGATGCAGGATGTTTGTGAGTTTTTTGAGGGCAAAAGTAATTCCGAAGAATGTATTAACTGTATTCACTATCATCACGGCGATGATTTATTGGGTATATGTGTTTGTGATTTGAACCAAAAGTTAGGAGGCAATACTAATGATTAAAAAATATTTTAAAAAGGCACTTGGGCTGTTTCTTGCAATTACAGTAATTTTAAGCAGTCTTCCCCTTATGGCAATGCCTGCCGCCGCAGAATCGGCGGAAATCGTTGCCGATCCGGGTACAGCCCACACCTTTGAAAGTATAATGGGTACTGATATAGACGGAAACCGTTATGCAGGCAGAGTCTGGGTAGATAAATCGGTTTATACCGATGGTCAGACCGCACTGCTCAATACCCGTGGAGAAGCGACCTCATCCTTTAAGGTTGCTTTGGAGGGGGATGAAAGCTTTCAGACAATCTTCTCGGCTTTGGGTTCTTCAATGACCACAACCACCACCAACAGCTCCACAGGTCCTATGGATGTTGTTCTTATACTGGATGACTCCACCTCTATGGATGATGTATCAGCAGGAACAACCCGTTTAGAAAAGCTTATTAAAGCATCCAATAAGCTTCTTGAAAATCTTTTAAAGGTTCCCAATATTAGAATAGGCATTGTTGCATACAACTATGATGATATTGAAATATTACCCTTTGGTAGATATGAAAACGGTATAGAATTAAGTGTTCTTAACAATAAATATTATTTTGATGAATACAATTCAGGCGACAAAGGCGGAACCATAAGAGCCTTTGATAACTCTGGCAGACTTTTACATAACAATACCAAGGGATATCAGAGGGGAACAAACCTTCAGTCCGGCTTTGATGCAGGTATGCGTATGCTGGAGGGTGCGTCTGATACCACGGGTCGCGCTCCCGTAGCCATTGTTCTTACAGACGGTTCGGCAAATACTGCCGCTCAGCAAAGCTTTTATAACATTGCAAATCAGACTCCACGTTCAATCTTCAATGGCAGTGTAGCACAAAGTATAGCTCTTGCAACGCTTTTAAATGCCGCCTACAGAAGGGCAAGTGTGGAGGATGTTTACGGTAAGGCTCCCACAATTTATGGTATAGGCGTAGATCTTGGTAATGACGCAGCCGCTAATGCCGTTATAAATCCCGGTGCCACCCAAAACGGCTTTAACGGTTCTAACAGCAACGCCGATATCAGAGGCGCATATAATCTTTACAGAAACACCTGGCTTAGGGGTAACACTGTGACCAGAACCGAAAACTATATGGGCAACCATAGCTTCCGTTTTGACCATAACTATCCCGCAGGCTCTAAGGTGACCGATGCCGATATTGAAAATAATATTAATTATGTTGATAAATATTATGATGTTAATAGCGCAGAACTAGAGGACACCTTTGAAGTTATTTATAAGGAGCTTTCCTCAGGCGTGTTTAACCCTATCACCTCTACCGTAACGGTTGAGGGCGCTACAGGTGTTCAGAATACCCCCCTTATTTACGTTGACCACATAGGTAAATATATGGAGGTTAAAAACATTCAGGCGGTAACACTTTTTGGTTTCTCCTACAATGTTATTAAAAACGCTGACGGCACCTATGCAGTAGCTAAGGCTACAGGCATTAATCCCACCACCAATGAAAATTATGATACAAGCGAAGATATAAAAATTGCCGTTACTGAAAATAAAGACGGTACCCAAAAGCTTGAAATCAAAATTAATCAGGAAATTCTTCCCATTGTTTTAGAGCAGGTTGTATCTAAAACCGTTGGTGATGAAACCAATGCCACCATTAACGAGTTTTCTTATAATCCCCTTCGCGTATTCTATACAGTAGGTATGGATTCGGATATTCTTCTTCCCAACGGTGATGTAGATATTACCAAAATTGATAGCGGCTATGAATATATTGATGACGCAAAGGGCGAAATCACCTTCTATAGCAATCAGTTTGGGGTTGCCGCCGATGAGTTTGATGATGAAGGAAATCCCTTACCCCGCAAGGCTCATGTTGGTTTCAAGCCTTCGGCTAAAAACCGTTATTATTATCATCAGGCAAATCAGGGGATCTTCACCAAAATTAAGGATAAGGAAAATAACAATCAAGAAGTAACCATCCCCGAAAATCAGGAGTACGGAATTGTCTGGGATGATGATAAATATGACCTTGATTGGATGACCTATGGTGAGTATCTTTCCACTGCAGATGATGACCTTGTTTATACATATGTAACCTACTATCGCCCCACAGCTTCTGCTTCGGATGCCGCAAATGCCGCCGAAAAGGTTACATATTTGGTTTATACTGATTGGAAATACCTTAAAGAATCGGTTGCGTTTTATGATGCAAAAACCGAAAAATATGTAAATTATGATGATGCCAAGGGTTATACTCTGGATGACATCGGCTACACTATGACAGGTAAGCAAATTGAAGATTATTTAAAGCAGAATCCTTCTGCCGAAATCTATGCTGTGCTTGGTGTTGGTTCACACCGTACAAGCCGCTTCCACAATATGACCTTTGCTAAGAGTCAAAATCTTACCGAAACCAATCCTATTCGTTATGCTCCCGAATATACCGAGGGTATGGCAAAAAACCATCACGATAATGATGTTGTTGTATGGCTTGGTAACAACGGTAAGCTCACCGTTCCTGTTGCTACAGGTATTGCTCTTACAAAATCCGTTACAGAGGCAATCGGTAATGCTGACGACACCTATGCCTTAACCGTTACCGTTCCTGCAGGCACGATTGCCAACCCCGTAGTTAAGGATTTAAACGGTAATGATGTTACATCCGCTACTTCAAGCTATGTGAATAATGTTCTTACCGTTAATGTAAAGGCGGGCGAGACGCTTTATGTAAGCGGAATTCCCGCAGGCACAACCGTTACCGTAGGCGAAAGTATTCCAAATGGTGCGGAATATTCTATGGTTAGCGCCGAGCAGCATGTTACCATTCCCACCCTTAGTCAGGTTATTAACGGAACGGTCGCTCAGTTTGTTAGTGTAACGGTTACAAACAGACCTCATAAATACGGTAATCTTTATATCACCAAGGAGCTGGAAAGCGACCATGCCATACCTGAAAAGATTATGAGCGAGGTCTTTGCTTTTAATATAAACGGCGGCTCTGCACTTGCAAACAAAACCTTTGATGTTACCGATAGCAAAAATATACTAAAGACCATCACCTTTGATGCCAACGGTCTTGCAACGGTTAGAATTTCCCCCAGACAGACATTGGAGATTTTAAATCTTCCCGAAAATGTTAAGGTAGAAATCATCGAAAATCTTACCAATGCTCAGAAGGAAATATTTACAGGTGTTGAATATCGCGCCCGTAACCATTCAGGCGAGCAGGCTACCGAAACTACCGATAAGGCAACGGTTATTATTCCTGCAGATGCAAACGCAACCGCAGTTGTAATCAATACCTATGAGCCCCGTTCAACCACAGTTGATTTGGATGTTCTGGTAAATAAAAACTTTGCAAGCGAGGAAGTTAAGGATAAGCTCTCGGGCGGCACCTTTAGCTTCAAGGTTCAAAAGTATGATGATGTAAATCAAAAATGGAATGATATTGCAACCGATTCCATTTCATACTCTGCACAGGAATACGGTAAAAAGTCAATCACCATTGCTGATGTTCTTAAAAATGAAGTCTTTAAGAACACAGGCACCTATGCATATCAGGTAATTGAGGTTATAGGCAGCGTTACCAACATTTCTTACGACCGCACCATTTACACCTTTGATGTTGTGGTTACAGATAATGACGGTCAGCTTGTTGCCACCGTTACCGACCTTCGCGGCAATGAAATTAAAAATACCGTTGACGACTCTGCCCTTGATTACACAGTAGATTTCAATAACACCTATGAAACCGCTCCTATCAGTATGGATATTGAAAAGGTTCTTAACAACCTTTCGGGTGATGATGAAATCTCTGCGGCAGGCTTTAAGTTCCAGTCCATTGAAACCGATGCTAACGGTAATCCCAAAACTCCTCTTGTTACCAACATAATTTCTTCCGATGCCGCAGGCGAAGCCCGTATGAGCGGTGCTTATACCAAAGATAAGATTGGTACGCATTACTATGTTGTATCTGAGGTGGATGAAGGCAAGCCCGGTTGGACCTATTCAAAGGCAGAATATCTTGTTACAGTAACGGTTAGCGATACCGACCCCGGCGCAGGCGTTAAGCTGGTTGCAGTTATGGAAATTGCCCCCCATAACGATGCCGCAAAGGCTGAAACCGCTCCCACCGTTACCGATAACAACAAGGGTAAGCTTTACTTCACCAACACCTATAACCCTGACGATATTACCATTTCGGTTGATACTCTTGTTAAAAAGAATTTAGAGGGCAAAGCTCTTAATGCAGACGACTTTACCTTTGAGGTTTATGAAAACGGTAAAGCCAATGCCATTCTCAGAGGCACTAATGATGCAAATGGCAATATCGCCTTTAAAGCGGTAGATGCAAATGCCCTTCTTACTAAAAATAATGTTCTCAACTTCAGCAGGGCAGGCAAATATGAGTTTGATATTAAAGAGGTTATTCCCACAGGCGCCAATTATGATGCGGCTACCGATAAATACACCCTTAACGGCATAACCTATGACCAAAGAATATTCGACCTAGTGGTTGAGGTGGATGATAATCCTGAAACCGGAAAACTGGAAGTTAATTACTATTTTGAGGATGCTACAACAAAGGTTGTTACCTTCAATAACTACTATAATGTAGCCCCCACTGAATACACAATAAGCGGATTAAAGGCTTTAACAGGTCGCGCAATGGGTAACGGCGAGTTTGCTTTTGAGCTTTATGAGGGCAACAATCTTATCCAAACTGTAAAGAATAAGATTGACGGCACATTTACCTTCAACACAATTAATTACACCGCCGCAGGAGAGCACATTTACACTGTAAAAGAGGTTCTTCCCGCAGGCACTGATGCAAACGGCAAAAACTCTGCAAACGGTGTTACATATGATTTAAAAGAGTATGTAATTACCGTTACCGTAACCGATAACGGTGACGGCACCTTAACCGCTTCGGCAGATGTTAAAAATGCTGATATTAAGTTTGAAAACAGCTACAAGGCGGCTCCCGCAACCGTTAAATTCAGCGGTAATAAGGTTTATAAGGGCGCTAATATTGCGGCAGATTTATTCTCCTTTAAGATTTATGAAACTGAGCATCATCTGGATATAACTGCGGCTGATACCAAGGTTTTGGATACAAAGCAAAATGATGCAAACGGCAAATTTGCCTTTGGCGAAATCACCTACACCGCCCCCGGCACCCACTTCTATGTTATTGCTGAGGATGCCACCTATAACCCCATAGAAAAGGTTGTTTATGATACTACTCAGCATACCTTCCGCGTACAGGTTCGTGATAACGGTGCAGGTCAGCTTACAGTAGTTGTTACCGATTTAGATGCAAGCACTTCCTCAAGCTCTGCTACATCGGCTGCGGCAGAGGTTACCTTTACCAATGCCACCTTTGATGAAGCAACCGAAAAAGAGGTTGCCAAACAGCAAAATGCTGTTGCCAAGATTGATGGCGAGCTTGTTTCGGCAGGCGAGATTCTTACCTACTATATTTATTATTATAATTACACAGGCAAAGAAGCTACTGTAGAAATCAGTGATACCATTCCCGCACACACCAGCTATGTAGAAGGCTCAGCATCCCATAACGGTAAGTATGCAGGCAGAAATATTGATTGGATACTAACAGTTCCTAAAGCGGGTTCTGTAATGGTTCAGTTTAGCGTTAAGGTTGATGACGATAACGCTATTGTAGCAAATACCGCTATAGTTCGTGACGGCACCAACACCTACACCACCAACACAGTTAATAATCACACCTACAAGGATCCCGTTTCTAAGGATGTATTCGCTCCCGATGATGTTGATTTAAGCATTGACGGCGAAAAGGTTTATAGTGGTGATACCCTTATTTACGAAATCACCTACACCAATACATCTTATAATACTGTAGATGTAACAATTACCGATTCTATTCCCGCAAATACTACCTATGTTGCAAATTCTGCCGATAACGGCGGCGCTTATTCAGGCGGAAAGCTTACCTGGAATCTTACCGATGTTCAGCCCTGGACCACCGTAACAGTAGCCTTTATGGTAACTGTTGATGATAACATCGGCGCCGTAACCATTCCCAATAAGGCAGAGGTAAAGGTTGGTAACAATACCTATGAAACCAATGTAGTTACAAATCATACCGTTTTGGATGAGGTAGATAAAAAGGTATACCTTGAAAACGCCACGGTTAATATAGACGACAAAAAGGTATACGCCGGCGATACTCTGGTTTATGAAATTTCCTACAAAAATACCGATACCAAGGAAGCAACCGTAACCATTACCGACAGTATTCCTCAGCACACCGAGTATGTTGCAAATTCTGCTGATAATGGCGGCGTTTATGACAACGGCAAAATAATCTGGAATCTTACAGTCGGCGCAGGCGAAACTGCTAAGGTGACCTTCAAGGTTAAGGCGGATTCAAACATAGCTACCTCAGAAATTACCAATACTGCAAAGATTTTAGAGGGCAAAAATGAGTACACAACAAAAACTGTAACCAACTACACCACTCAGGATGAGGTTAATAAACTTGTTCTTTCTCCCGAAAATCTTAACATTAATATTGATGGTAAAAAGGTATATGAGGGCGATACCCTTATTTACAAAATCAACTACAAAAATACTGATGCCAAGGCTGATGCAACCGTAACCATTACCGATACCATACCCGCTTACACAACCTATCAGGACGGTTCAGCCGATAATAACGGTGTTTATAATGACGGTAAAATTACCTGGAACATTACCGTTCCCGCAGGGGAAACCGAGTCTGTTACCTTTAAGGTTACCGTAAATTCCAACATCGGCGCAGTGGAAATTCCCAACTCTGCAACCGCAGTTGAGGGCAGAAACATCTACAAAACCAATGAGGTTAAAAACCACACCGTTTTAGATGAGGTTGAAAAGCAGGTATTCTTTGAAGCTGATACAACCGTTAATATTGACGGCGAAAAGGTTTACTCAGGTGATGTTCTGGTTTACAGCGTAGATTACAAAAACACCTCTGATGAGGAGACTACTGTTGTTATTACAGATACTATCCCCGAATATACCACCTATGTGGAAGGCTCTGCTGATAATAACGGCACCTATGCTGACGGAAAACTCACCTGGAACCTTACCGTTCCCGCAGGTGAAACCGTAACCGTAACCTTTAAGGTAACTGTTGATTCTGATATTGGAGCGGTTGAAATTACCAACACCGCCGAAATAAAGGAAGGCAGAAATACCTACGAAACCAACAAAACCGTTAATACCACCACTGAGGATGAAGTGAATAAAAATGTATTCAACGCAGAGGTTCCCACCGTTTCTATTGACGGACAGAAAATTTCCGCAGGCGATACCCTTATTTACGAAATCACCTACAAAAACAACTACAGTGAGGAAGCAACCGTAACCATTACCGATGCTATCCCCGAGTACACTACCTATGTAGAAGACTCTGCCGATAATGGCGGCGTTTATGCAGACGGAAAGCTTACCTGGAATCTTACAGTCGGCGCAGGCGAAAGCATAACCGTAAGCTTTAAGGTTACGGTGGGCGATGTGGAGGGTGTTGATATAGCCAATACCGCAACCGTTTTAGAGGGTCGCAACACCTATACAACAAATGAGGTTGTAACACCCACGAATGTTGAGCCTCCTGTTGTACCCGAAAATCCTCCTGTTCCAAACACTCCCGATGAGCCTTTTGTTTCGGATAATCCTGAAACAGGCGACAACAGCAATTTTGCTTTGCTTCTTGCTCTGGCATTTATAAGCGGCGGAATTTTCGCAGGAACAATGCTTTTTGGCAGAAAAAGAAAAGCAAACTAAGCAAAATGTAAAAAACAGGGATTTTAAAAAATAAATTTCTTAAAAGCCCCAAAAACTTAATGTAATATAAAAAAATCTGCAGTAAAGATGCTTTTTTCGCAACTTTATTGCAGATTTTTATGTTTATAAATTTAATTAGATAAAATTATTGTTTATTGCACAGATTTATAATTTTACCGTAGGGGCGATTATTAATCGCCCGAAAAAGGTTTGTGCTATTTATGCGGGCTTATAAAAATTCGGGCTTAAAGCAGGGCATAAGCTGTAATTTAAAAAGGTTGGCCTTATGCTTTTTATCTATAAGCTCTTTTTTTGCTTTGTCGGCAATTTCACCTGTACGGATGTAAACATCCAGCTCGGCATAGGTAAAGCCTAAATTTTCTTCATCTGTTTTGCCGCAAAGTCCGTCAATCGGAGTTTTTTCTACCAACTCTGACGGCAGGCCAAGAAGATGCCCGATTTCTTTTACTTCGGTAACCGTAAGGTTGGAAAGGGGAGAAAAATCGCCAACCGAATCGCCATAGCGGGTGGAATATCCAACCCAATCCTCCGAAAGGTTACAGGTGTTGCAAACCCTTCCGTTAACGCTCTGCGAAACGGCATAAAGGGTAGACATTCTTATTCTGGGGGGCAGATTTTGCAGTGATTGTGGCGTTACGGCTAAATCGGCAGGCAAATTTTTAATTATTCCGTCCACCGCCTCTTTAATATTTACAACATAATGCTTAATTCCAAGATGGTTTACAAGCAGATGCGCCATATCAATATCGTGTTGCTCGCCCTGTGGCATAAGCACACCAATAACCCGTTCCTTGCCAAGCGCCTCTACACAAAGCGCGGCGGCAATAGAGCTGTCCTTACCGCCCGAAATTCCCAAAACTGCATTGCAATCGGGACCGTTGTTTTTAAAAAAATCTCTTATCCATTCCACGCACTGGTCTTTAATCTTTTTTGCATCAAACATAATTTTTACCTCCGATATTATGTTTTATAATATGATAATATTACAAACCTTTCACCTTGTCAAGAAGAGTGTTAAAAAATTTAAAAACTCAAGCCGTAAACCATAAATAACATATTGCCACCATTTTACAAATATGGTATAATTGTGTATAATATAATCAACAATATATAAGGATATAAAAACGGAGGAATAATTTTGTTTGATATAAAACTCGCAACCCATTTAGCCGAGCTTTCTAAAATAAGCTTCAGCCAAACGGAACTACAAAAAATCACAAAGGAAATGGATGAAATCATTGCCCTTATGGACACCGTTTCTGATTTTGAAATAACCGAAAATTCCGCGGTAAATCCCACCGTTAATATGGATGATATACGGCAGGATATCCCTAAAAAATCAATGCCCCGTAAGGATATTTTAAAAAATGCCGCCCAAAAAACAGGCAAGGCATTTACAGTTCCAAAGGTGGTGTAGAGGTATGAAAGAGCTTATAAAAAAATCCACCCTGTCAGAGCTTGGTATGGGTCTTAAAAACAAAGAGTTTTCTTCCGTTGAGCTTACAACCGCCTACTTAGAGCAGGCAAGGGCTATGAACGGGCAGACAGCCGCTTTTATAACCCTTACCGAAGAACAGGCTTTAGAATCGGCAAAAAAGGCAGATGAGCTTATTGCAAGTGGTAAATCAAAGCCGCTTACAGGAATACCCTTAGGCATTAAGGATAATATCTGTACAAAGGGGATTAAAACCACCTGCGCCTCAAAAATGCTGGAGGATTTTTGCCCAATTTATGATGCCACAGCCGTTGCCCGACTTAAAAAACAGGGCGCTGTTATTATAGGTAAAACAAATATGGATGAATTTGCAATGGGTTCTTCGTCGGGAACATCTTATTTTGGGGCGGTATCCAACCCTTATGATTTAACCCGAGTTCCCGGTGGCTCGTCAGGTGGCTCGGCAGCGGCAGTCGCTTTAAATATGTGTGCCGCCGCCTTGGGCTCAGATACAGGTGGCTCGGTTCGTCAGCCTGCGGCATTTTGCGGTATTACAGGCTTAAAGCCTACCTACGGAGCCGTTTCCCGTTACGGACTTATTGCTTTTGCTTCTTCCTTTGACCAGATAGGCACAATGGCAAAAACCGCCGATGATTGCGGAATTTTGTTGGGCGCCATTGCCGGCAAGGATGAATTTGATTCCACCTGCTCTGCACTTCCCTTTAAAAACTGTCTTTCTGCCCTTAACAGGGGGGTAAAAAAGCTCACAATAGGTCTGCCAAAGGAATTTTTTGGCGACCAGATTGATTCTTCTGTTAAATCAGCAGTCTTTTCTGCGGCGGAGGTTTATAAAAATATGGGAGCCGAAATTAAAGAGGTTTCCCTGCCCGATTTAAAATATGCTGTCGCGGCATACTACCTTATATCCTCTGCCGAGGCGGCAAGCAACCTTTCGCGTTATGACGGAATTAAATACGGTCATCGCAGTAAAAATGGCAAAACCTATGAGGATGTTATTAAAAATTCCCGCCGCGAAGGCTTTGGTAAAGAGGTTAAACGCCGCATAATGCTTGGTAATTATGCTTTATCCAGCGGATATTATGAGGCTTATTACAGCAAGGCGGTTAAAATTCGCCAAAGGCTGAAAACAGAGCTGGATGAAATTTTTAAATCCTGCGATTTTATTCTCACCCCAACCGCGCCTACCACCGCATATAAAAAGGGAAGTGTTGAAAAAAATCCCACCCAAATGTACTCTGCCGATATATGCACAGTTATGGCAAATATTGCGGGCCTGCCCGCCGTTTCCACCACCTGCGGATATGATAAAAACGGACTGCCCATTGGTATGAGTCTTATGGGCAAGGCATTTAGTGAGGCAACCATTATAGGTGCGGCGTCCGCCTTTGAAGCGGTGTTTGAAAGAAGGGAGGCTGTGTTATGAACTATCAGACCGTTATAGGACTTGAAATACACGCCGAGCTTCTTACCCGCTCCAAGGTATTTTGCTCCTGCTCTGCAGAATTCGGCGGAGAAGAAAATACCCGTGTTTGTCCCCGTTGCTCAGGGGCGCCCGGTTCCCTTCCGCTTTTTAACCGCGGTGCCGCCGAGCTTGCAGTAAAGGCGGGTCTTGCCTTAAACTGTAAAATCAACAATTTTAGCGCCTTTGATCGCAAAAATTACTTTTACCCCGACCTGCCCAAGGCATACCAGATAACACAGTTTTTCAGTCCCATTTGCTCTGACGGATATGTGAATATCAGCACCAAAAAAATCCGTATAAACCGTATTCATATTGAGGAGGATGCAGGCAAGCTTATTCACGATGATGTTAAAAAAATATCCCTTGCTGATTATAACCGTTGCGGAGTCCCCCTTATTGAGATTGTTACCGAGCCTGATATACGCTCGGCTGAGGAGGCAAAGGAGTTCACTGCCGCCGTTGCGCTTGCCCTTAAATATGCGGGTGTGTGTGATGCAAGAATGGAGCAGGGTTCACTCAGGTGCGATGTTAATATCTCCATTATGCCTGAGGGCAGTGAGGTTTTCGGTACCCGTACCGAAATTAAAAATCTTAATTCTTTGCGCTCCATAGGCAGAGCCATTGAATATGAATATTCCCGCCAGAAAGCCCTTTTAGAAAAGGGTGAAAGGGTAATTCAGCAGACTCTTCATTGGGACGATGCTACGGGGGTCACCACTGCGCTCCGCTCCAAGGAGGAGGCTCACGATTACCGCTACTTCCCCGAGCCGGATATTCCCCCTATGTTTATAACCGATGAGGAGATAAGCGCCATTGCCGCAACCCTGCCCGAAATGCCCGAGAGCCGCAAGGTCAGATATTCAAATCAGGGGCTTGCCGATGCCGATGCAACCCTGCTTATTGCCGATAAGGCTCTTGCTGATTTTTACGATGAGGCACTTAAAGGCTATAACAATCCAAAATCGGTGGCAACAATGATAATTGTAGAGCTTCTCCGCCGTATGAACGATTCGGGGCTTTCAGCCGAAGAGCTTGCTGTTTTACCTGCCGACTTTGCCGAGCTTTGTAAAATGGCAGATGATGGTACGGTATCCCGCGGGGCGGCAAAGGATATTTTAAAGCAGATGCTTGAAACCCTTAAAAAGCCTATGGATATTGCCGCGGAAAACGGTATGATAATGAGCAATGATTCATCTGAGGTGGAGACGGCAGTTGATAAGATTTTAGCCGCCAACCCAAAAGCAGTTGAGGAGTTTAAGGGCGGAAGTACAAAGGTATTTGGTTTTCTTATGGGTCAAACCTGCCGTACCCTTGGCAAATCTGCCAATCCCGCAATTATTAAAAAGATTTTAGAAGAAAAACTAATGAAATAACAAAAATAATCATACAAAAGTTATACAAAATGCGAATAAACTTTAGGTTTATTCGCGTTTTTTATGTTCAATCCCCCAAAAATAAAAAAATACAAAAAAAGTCTTTTAAAATGTTTGAAAAAGTGTTATAATAAATTGCTACCGAAAAAATGGTATAACTATATCTATTTATGGATGTAAATTAATTAGGAGGTAATTCTAATGAGCAAAAAGTTTGTTTATCTTTTCAAAGAGGGCGACGCTTCTATGCGTGAGCTTCTCGGCGGTAAAGGTGCCAACCTTGCAGAAATGACCAAAATCGGTCTTCCTGTTCCCCAGGGCTTTACCGTAACCACTGAGGCTTGTACTCAGTACTATGAGGACGGCAGAAAAATCAACGATGATATTCAGGCCGAAATTATGGAATACATTGATAAAATGGAAGAAATCACCGGCAAAAAATTCGGTGATAAGGAAAATCCCCTTCTCGTTTCAGTTCGTTCAGGTGCTCGTGCATCTATGCCCGGTATGATGGATACCATCCTTAACCTCGGTCTTAACGAGGAAGTTGTTGAAACCATGGCTGCACAGTCCGGCAATGCTCGTTGGGCTTATGACTGCTATCGTCGTTTCATTCAGATGTACTCTGATGTTGTTATGGAAGTTGGTAAGAAGTATTTTGAAGAGCTTATCGACAAAATGAAGGAAGAAAAAGGCGTTACTCAGGATGTTGAGCTTACCGCTGATGATCTTAAAATCCTTGCTGAGCAGTTCAAGGCTGAGTACAAAAACAAAATCGGTAAAGACTTCCCCTCTGATCCTAAGGAGCAGTTAATGGGCGCTGTTGAGGCTGTTTTCCGTTCTTGGGACAACCCCCGTGCAAACGTTTACCGTCGTGACAACGATATTCCTTATTCTTGGGGTACCGCTGTTAACGTTCAGATGATGGCTTTCGGTAATATGGGTGACGATTGCGGTACCGGTGTTGCCTTTACCCGTGACCCCGCTACCGGTGAAAAAGGTCTTATGGGTGAGTTCCTTACCAACGCACAGGGCGAAGATGTTGTTGCCGGTGTTCGTACTCCTATGCCTATTGCTGAAATGGCTGACAAATTCCCCGAAGCATTCAAACAGTTTAACGAAGTTTGCGCAACTTTGGAAGATCACTACCGTGATATGCAGGATATGGAGTTCACCGTTGAGCACGGTAAGCTTTATATGCTCCAGACCCGTAACGGTAAGAGAACCGCTAAGGCTGCTCTTAAAATCGCTTGTGACCTCGTTGACGAGGGTATGATCGATGAGAAACAGGCTGTTGCTATGATCGACCCCCGTAACCTTGATACACTTCTCCATCCCCAGTTTGACGTAAAAGCTCTTAAGGCTGCTACCCCTGCTGGTAAGGGCCTTGGTGCTTCCCCAGGTGCTGCTTGCGGTAAGGTTGTATTCACCGCTGAAGATGCAGAGGCTTGGAACAACCGCGGCGAAAAGGTTATCCTCGTTCGTCTTGAGACCTCTCCCGAAGACATCACCGGTATGAAGGCTTCTCAGGGTATCCTCACCGTTCGTGGCGGTATGACCTCTCACGCAGCCGTTGTTGCTCGTGGTATGGGTACCTGCTGCGTTTCCGGTTGCGGCGAAATCATTATGGATGAAGCAAATAAAAAGTTCACTCTTGCAGGCAAAACCTACAATGAGGGTGACTATATCTCTATTGACGGTTCTACCGGTAACATCTACGACGGCATCATCCCCACCGTTGATGCTGAAATCGCAGGTGAGTTCGGCAGAATTATGGATTGGGCAGACAAGTACAGAACTCTTAAGGTTCGTACCAATGCAGATACTCCTACAGACGCTAAAAAAGCTCGCGAGCTTGGTGCTGAGGGTATCGGTCTTTGCCGTACCGAGCACATGTTCTTCGAGGCAGACAGAATCGCTGCTTTCCGTGAGATGATCTGCTCTGACACCGTAGAGGGTCGCGAAGCAGCTCTTGCTAAGATTCTTCCCTACCAGCAGGGCGACTTTGAGAAGCTTTACGAAGCACTCGAGGGCAATCCTGTTTGTATCCGTTTCCTTGATCCTCCTCTCCATGAGTTCGTTCCTACCGAAGAGGCTGACATCGCCGCTTTGGCTAAGGCTCAGGGCAAAACCGTTGAGGATATTAAGAATATCATCACAGGTCTCCACGAGTTCAACCCCATGATGGGTCACCGTGGTTGCCGTCTTGCAGTTACCTATCCTGAAATTGCAAAGATGCAGACCACCGCTGTTATCCGTGCAGCTATCACTGTTAAGAAGGCTCATCCCGACTGGGATATGGTTCCCGAAATTATGATTCCTCTTACCGGTGAAGTAAAAGAAATGAAGTTCGTTAAGGATGTTGTTGTAGCTACTGCTGATGCTGAGATCGCTGCCGCAGGCGTAGAGCTCAAGTACGAGGTTGGTACTATGATGGAAATCCCCAGAGCTTGTCTTACTGCTGACGAGATCGCTAAAGAGGCTGAGTTCTTCTGCTTCGGTACCAACGATCTTACCCAGATGACCTTCGGCTTCAGCCGTGACGATGCCGGTAAGTTCCTTACTGCTTACTATGACAGCAAGATTTATGAGAACGATCCCTTTGCTAAGCTTGACCAGAACGGTGTAGGCCAGCTTATGGAAATGGCAGTTGAAAAGGGTAAGGCTACCCGTCCTGCAATCCACTGCGGTATCTGCGGTGAGCACGGCGGCGACCCCGTATCTGTTGAGTTCTGCCACAAGATCGGCCTCGACTATGTATCTTGCTCTCCCTTCCGTGTTCCGATTGCTCGCCTCGCTGCTGCACAGGCTGCTATTAACGAAAGTAGGAAAAAGTAATTTCGTCAAAGCACAAGAGTTCTCAATAGATTTAAGTCAAGCCAAGACTTATCTCTACGCATACTCTACAAGGCACAGAATTTATAATTGGTTAGACCTGAATATTTCGGTATTCATTTAATCACACAGTTAAGGGCTATGAGACTTCGGTCTTGTAGCCCTTTCTTTTTACCCTAATGATAATGTCAATAATTATGAACAAAAACCGACTTTTTGTCTATAATTATAAACATTATTCAAAGTGCCATTTTTGCACTTTGGAGCCCTTGTAAATGTGCAAGAATTGCACTTTAAAACATTAGAAAATGTGCAAATAATAACACCCCGTAGAACGCGTTTTAAGGCTGTTTTTAGAGGTTTTCTGATTAGCCTACAACTTACCTGCCTAAGCCCGAAACTCGCGTCAGAAACGAACTGTGTGGGCGTGGCGTAGGTTTAAAAGGTCGTCGCGCAAAAAAATGGAGACCAACCAATAAAGGTCAATCTCCATCTTAATTTTTATTCTTCACCGATATCAATAACCTTAAGCAACTTCATTGCGGGCACGACATCCGTGTGCATATATCCGTTGCCGCCTGCGGCTTCGTATTCCGAATAAAGTTCCCAGAATGTTTCTGACTCTACTCGTGTCCAAGAACCAGAGGGGTTCGTGTTCGGATTGGTGTAGTAGCGATGACTTTGCAACAAAGTGTCTCTCATCTTATTACGCTCTCTGCGAGTTTCTGTTTCTTCCATACGATGTACGGTTTCGCTCACAGTATTGAGTTGTGTAACGGTATCTTTGTGTAAATCTTTCAGTTCTTGAATTTGGCTTTCAAGTTTGTGCTGAATATCAATACTCTGTTGACGATACTGAGGATACTTATGTACGGCATCAAGTGCTTCTTTAATATCGGCATCGCGTTGTTTTTCAATTTCAGCTTTTTCTAACGCTTCCTTTGCCTTGCTATCAAAGTGCTTCTTCACTTGCTTATAAATGCCCCATAAGAACACGATTGCAAGAATAAGCTCAACTACTTGTAGTACGGTGATATCACCGAAAATATTTAAAAATTCGTCAAGTCCTTTCAATCATATCACCTCCAATCAATAATAGGGTGCCACCGCTAAGTAGCACCCTTGCAACTTCTAATTATGCCTCTGCGGGAGCGTCGGCAGTTTCAGTAGTTGTAGTCTTGTTGAAGGCATCATTGAATTCGGCTACGGCAGCCTCAATAAGCATCCTGAGTTCGATGTCAGTAACAGCGATATTTTCAGACTGTAACATCTCGGATGCAGCTTTTAGCGCTTCCTGTAACTTCTCTTCGCCGTGTAAATCCTTATAGATTTGCTCGACAGCCTTCACGCAAGTTTTTGCGATATCCTGCTTTGTTTTGTTATCAAGCCACTTGGTGATAACCTTCTTCAAGTAAGCACCGAGATATGTAGCGACAAAAGTAATAATTGCCATCATAATCTCAACACCATAAGCAGAAATAAAATCAGTAATTAACTTCATAAACCTACCTCCTTATTTTGTTCCTTTGCGGAAAATTTCAATCAAAGACTCAAGTAATTTCTTAATCACTTCAATAATGATGTTCACAATCTTACTTGTGTCTTGTGTCTTTTCTGGTGTATCAACAATATCTGTGGGCGGTGTAACAACAGGTTCCTTATCGGGTGTTTCCTGAGGTAACTCTGTCGGAAAATATTTTTCAATATCCGCATCTGTCACAGCCATACCTACAATCTGATTGTAAATCGCACGGATTTTCTGACCGTAAGTATTATTAGCAGCCATAGCCTTGGCGGGAGTATCGTATGTTTTTGTGTCATAGCCCGGGCAAGCCCATCTACCTGCTAACTGTTGCCAGTAAGGTGCAATACCTCTGGTAACATATTTAAAACGCGGGTCAACTATCGTTTCATTTAAAGCGTCCTTAGAGCCATAAGCAAATAAATGTTGTAACTGTGCCGTTACACCATCTTCGATAGTATTAAACTTACCACCCTCAACACCGTTACTTGTAACGCCGAGACCACAGTAATTATGTTGTTCTGGTGTAACCGCAGAACCCGCATATTTAAACCAGCCTGTCTCAAGAATAGACTGCGAAATAGCCATCACAGGGTCGATATTGTATTTGGGAGCGAGCTTCCAAAATGCTTTTGCAATTTCAACATCAAAACCACTATTGTTAGAAACAATCTTTTTGATTGCCTTTACACAGTCAGTCTCTGTGCGAGAAATACTTTTATCTACGATTAAGTTTTTCTCTGGGAAGTCTAAATCATATACTGCCACAACCTTTACTTCCTCCTTGGGCTTCTCAACCTCAGGAGTGGGTTGTGTCGGCTGAGTAGGTTTGGTTTCAGGTTTGGTTTCGACAGGTGCCGTGTATTCATATACAACCTTGTAGTTCCAGTCAAAAACCTTATATCCAGCTCCAGCCTTGTTACACGCATCTTTGGCGTTGTCGAGAACGCTATATGCGCCAACTTGGGATTTTGCGTCATCCTTGGACTTACGCACTCGATACAGCTTTTGAGTTGTATCTGTGGTCGGAGTTGCGGGCTTCGGAACTACATTCTCCGCAGGGTTAATCCAACTACCTGCGCTTGCTCCTGTCTTATCGGTGGAAATGTTATACATACCGTTATATCCGTTCGGATATTTGGAATAGATATAATATGTTCCAGCCTCATAAGTACCCTTACTGTTCTTTTTGCTTTGTGCATCAGAAGCAGTAGCGTATTTGTTAATCTTAGTTACAACGGAATAGGTCTTCCCTGTGGTAGAAACAGGAGTAGATGTAGCAGACTTATCTGCCGCGAGTAACGCAGCAACATCCTTTCTTGCTGTAGCCATAGATTTGCCGTGTTTCGGGAACCAATGGTTAACATCGCTATGATTGCTACCCATTCCAAGTTTGTAACTGTCTTGGTGACAAAGAATTGTTGGAACCTTGACACCATTTACATTAACAGTACCGTTAGGGTCAATATTAAACATTTTGCAGAGGTACGCTGTGATTTCGCACGCCTCTTTATATACTGCATTGAAGTATGTTTTATCGGTTAAACCGTCCTCGCAAATCTCAAACTGTATCCAGCCAGAGTTGCAGGAACCCTTAGAACCACTACCACAACCCCACGGGCGATAATCCCAAGGCATAGTCTGGATTGTGGTGACAGTACCGTCGGCAAGTTTACCAATCCAACAGTTCAAGCCAGCCTGACGCTCGATATGGTTCCAGTCGTTCTTATAAGCGTTCTTACCAATCTGAGCGAGCGTAACAGTATCTCTTTTATCTGGCGTATCACTTGGTTGCACATAGCGTTTGAGTGTAGGATTATTCGCACCGGTGCTATGCCACAACACGCCCTTAACTGTCATTTTGTTTGTACCCTTATAACAGGTGCTGTTAGTTTGCATACAAACTAAAGGTTTGTTGGATGCCGTATACTTCATATATACCTCCTTAAATACAAAAAGCCCTTTATGTCGCGTGACATAAAAGACCAGTTTTATATACAAAAAGGAGCCTATATTTCAAGACTCCAATTTGTATGCCTTATTTAGTTTAGAGACCATTTATAATGTGGCTTATCTTCTTTGAAAAGCCAGTAGCGTAAATAGTCGTCAAGAATAATAGCTATGCCAACCAAAAATAACCAAGCAACAGCAAACGGTAGGCATATCTGTCCAAATAGATTGAATGGTGCATCTGAGTAATCCCAAACACCGAGACCGAGCCATAGGTTAAGTATGCACCCAAATATGAATTCAAGCACCAACACAATAGCGGTGCCTATAAAGGTCTGTATAATAAACGGAGTATCCCACGAAAGATATTCGTTAATTGCCCCGATAGCAAGGAAACACAGACCGCCGAGAATAAACATAGTCCAATGTGTAGGCGTACTACCTCTCAGTGCTCTCCATAGAACTTCAATAAGTAAATACACCGTTCCACCAACGCTAAATAATATAGCGGGCTTCAGAACCTTTTTCACATTACTCACCACCATTCACAGCGAGTATTGTCTTAAGTACCTCGGATTGATGTTCCTCGGGAATAGCCATACCGTACTGAACGGCGGCTACAGTTTTCTTTCTCTTTAAGCTATTGATATACATTTTCAAAGCATTAAAGTAAGAAACCTGATATGTTTTAAATTGTGTTGCAACGGTGATGATAGTATTGATATCTTCGGCAGAGTAAAATCTGCATAACTCATCATCGGCGTGATACGGAATTTGTGTCTCGCCACTTGCAACCATAGAGGATAAAGTAATAAGATTAAGTTGGTCTTGAGTTGTTAGAGAGAAGTGATATGTATTACCATCACTTAACACCACATCAAAACCATTTGTAATTGTCTGATTACAAACATAGCTCATCTCGTTAATTTTTGCCTCTTTAAGATAATCGAGAGTTACTTCTTCGATGGGGTCAACTACGGGAGTTTCTTCGACAGGTTCATTTTGCTCCTGTTCAATTTCGATTTCTTCTCCCTTTTCAACAGCGGCAAGTAATATGTCATACTCGTCTTTTTCAATTCTGACTAACTCAACTGTTTCGTAGGAGACTTTATCGGTGGTAACAGGAACCATCCAATCTGCGCGATAGAATAAATCACCGCATTGAACATACTGAGCACGCTCTTCATCACAAGCCAGAATAATACTGTGCCTGTGCTGGAACTCACGGAAATTATGCTGAGTAGCAATTCCAACGAAATTCGTGCCACTTATCAGTTTGTAATAATTCACCGTTCTTACCTCCCTTGATATGTTCGTATTTCTTGGTTAATTTATAACCATCAAATAAATCATTGTAGAGTTTTAACATATTCCTTTTCGCGTGATATGACATCGCAACTTTTGTATGAGCGAGCCACGACTGCATCGAATTATAAACATCATCCAGAGTCATATCGCCTCTATCTACTAACCTACGGAACTTTTTGAGTTTGCGTCTCATACGCACAATTCCAGCCTTAGTTAGAGATTTGATGATTTTGCCGGTGGGAGCAATCCTATATCGAACTTTCATAAACACAAAGCCACGAGTTGATTTTATAATCCTCGTTTTCTTATCATTAAATGTTAATCCAAGCTCATCTGCGATTTGCTTCATTTCGGCATACAGTTGATGTAAGGCTTCTTTACTATCAGAAATAACCATACCATCATCCATATATCTGATATAATGCTTAAACTTTCTTTGGTCTTTCACATAATGGTCTAATTTGTTAGGAACAACCAGAGCCATTATTTGCGAGATTTGGCTACCGAGACAAATGCCGTGCGACAGGTTCTTATCCAATCGCTCTAACATCTTCTCCCTTTCTTCTCCAGTGTAAGTTCTGTTAATCACAGACTTCTCATAGGATTTGATGATAGCCATAGTTAAACCCTTAATGTATCTATCGGTAAAGTTTTGATTAAGTACATCGAGGCAAGTTTGATGTGGGATACTGTCAAAGAAACTCTTAAAATCAAATGTTAAGATATAGAATTCAGAGCCATATTCTTTTACAGCCTTTTGTAAATGACCAACTAATCTTTTCCGTGCGAAATCCACGCCCTTATCTTTCATACTCGCGCCATTGTCATAAATCAATGAGTTCTGCAATACGGGTACAAGAGCGTAGTCACATAAAACACGCTGAGTCATACGGTCTCGGATTGTGATAGGCACAATCTCTCTGCGCTTACCTCTTTCATATAAAACAATACGATTAACGCTTGATAATTCAGGTAGCACGCCGTTCTCCAGAGAGTTAACGGTTCTACTGATTTCTACAATAGCGTTCTGCGTATATTTCTGTACGCTACCTTTCCAACTCACACCCTTACGACACTTACCGAGTGCCTCAACGAAGTGTTGTGTAGAGATAACGCTGTTGAAGTTATCGTTGTATTTAAACTTTTCAGAGCGTTTCTCCGCTTTAAGTGCTCTGTCGCGAGCGATACGAGCTTTTGCTCTTTGATACTTTGTCATAACCTCAACTCCTTTTCAGATTTTGATATTACCCTGCACGGCGGTATTATTAACTGTTGGTTGTCGCCGCAAATAATCTTGTGACATCCAAACAATAAACAGTCATATTGTTTAGAAGCGCCTACAAATCGAGGCGTAATTACTATATCTCGCGAGATTAAACAGGATGCTGTCATAGCATATATCTTTTTAAGCAAAGATGTGTATTATTTACTGTGCTTACACACAGAGGGGTATGTTCTCCTTCTCATACATAAATCTTGTTATGATTTCAATTTTCGCCCTCACGAAGTGGTTACTTGATGTATGAAAATCAGGGGCAGACGCCATTCGAGTTGTTGGCGTTGTTGTTGTTGACGTTACCATTGTTGTTGACATTCCAGAAGTTAGTAGTGTTGCTAATATTAGGCGAACGCAACCCGAATAGCCGGGCGGATGATAGAACATAACCCATATATATAAGGTCGTTTATTGAAGATTTTTGAAACGACTCTTATCAGACTTTTGTAAACCGTATAATAAATCAAGTTCCTCAATTAGCATATTAGACCATTCACGCATAACGCGTTCGCTATATTGCATCAAATTGAAGTAAGCTAACATTCTTCGGTTTAGTTGTCTTAAACAAGAGATAGATTTAGAGATATACTTACTGCGTACAATATACTCTTCCTTAGTAGTCGGAATTTTCTGATTTGCCTTTAATAGAGAATAAAACGCATCATCTATAAGGTCTATAAGTAATGCACCCTCGGTTTCATCATAACGAACGGACGCGTTCGTAACCTTACCGTGAGTGTATCTATGGAGAGCCGACATATTACTTAAGAATTTCATAGAGTGAATAGTACGCCAATCTATAATCATAACCTTATCATCTCTTTCTGTATCGTGAATTAAATTAAGTAATGATATTTCTTTATTGATTTGAGTAACCCAATGAGCCATTGTTTTGGTTTCATAACGCTGTATATTCCATAGCACCATTAAGGGTTTCTCTAAAGAAAACAACATTTCAACGGAGCTGTCCGATAACTGATTGATATACTTCTGCTTGGCTACTTTATCCCTAAAATAACATTCGTTTATCTCCATTATATTTCGGTAGATTTTATTCATAGTTAAATCAATGTTGGTACATAGCCATCGCTTTCTTCGCTTCGACACAGGAGATGTTCGTTCGCGACTAAAACAGTACAATCGCATAAATGTATTTTCAAACTCTGTATCGGATATTTTGCGTTGACTTCTTAACACAGCCATTACAAATCGCTCCTTTGTTTCACATAAGGCGGGCAAGCCGCCCAGATAATTTTTTGACCGCCTGCCCGATGCTTACGCACCGAGCAGGACTTTGTGTATATGCCCATTTTTAGATAGAGAAGCAGGGGCAGACGCCAAGCGAGTTGTTGGCGAAGTTGACGTTGACGTAACCAAAGTTGTGGACATACCAGAAGGAAGTAGTGTTGCTAATATTAGGCGAACGCAACCACCAGTATTGTGCAACTACCCATCCACCACCAATAGCAGCGACCTCGGACGGTGTAATCTTGTATTTATCCAGAACATCCTGTGGTAAGGCAGTAAAAACCGAGTGGTTTCAGGATTACAAAACACCCTCGTTATACATTGCCTTTCCGAACTGTTCTTTCAAATGCGAAAAAGAGTGTGGCAAGAAGATGTGCCAAAACAGTCATCTTGCCTCACTCCCCGAGAAAGACATCGGAATTGATGTGATTATGAGGAAGTACCTGAGTAACCCAGTCACACAGGCTATTGTCTGTGGCGGTCTTGAACCGTTTGATGATTTCCACGAAGTGATTTCGTTTGTATCTGCCGTAAGAAGTTGGTACGACTGTAACGATACAATCGTTATCTATACTGGATATAATCCAGAGGAAATCGAAACAGAAATTAACCTACTGAAACAATACGACAACATTATCGTAAAGTTCGGTAGATACATACCTAATCAAACTCCTCACTATGACGAGGTTCTTGGCGTAAAGCTTGCAAGCGATAATCAGTTTGCTGTTAAGATTTCGTAAGGAGTGATATTATGATTTTGGTCAATTTGTTCGGCGAGCCCGGTGCTGGTAAAAGTACGGGCGCCGCATACATATTCTCACAACTTAAGATGCACGGCGTTAACGCAGAACTGGTAACAGAGTATGCAAAAGATAAAGTGTGGGAAGAAAATACAGCCGTGTTTAAAAATCAAGCGTATATCTTCGGTAAACAGTTCTTTAAGATATCCAGATGTGAAGATAAGGTTGATGTTATTGTCACCGACTCCCCATTACCGCTAAGTATTATCTACAATGAGAACAGCAATCTCACGGAGAACTTCAATAAGACCGTAATGGATGTATTCAATTCATATAACAATATCAACTTTTTAATTCTTCGCACAAAACCGTATAACCCCACAGGCAGACATCAGGACGAGCAAGGTGCTTGTGAATTAAAAGATAATATTCGAGCTATGTTACACGATAGAAGTATCGAATATGGTACTATCACGGGCGATGTAGACGGATATGATACCGCAGTCAGAGAAATCTTAGGAGTTCTCGGAAAGGAAAACGACAATGATTAGTGCTTGGCATTTACTTTGGATTATTCCGTTATCAAATCTCATCTCTATGTTTACAGTAGGTCTGTGTAGAGTTGGCGCAAAATCTGATAATTTAAGCGAAGCGTATAGCATTGGCTTTAGAGACGGCAGAGCTTACAGAGATAAGGAGACGGCTGATGGCGATAAGACTTAATCCAGACACAGAGACGGTAAATGAAATCCGTAAGAGATTAAAAGATAATAACGGGTATTGCCCGTGTAATCTTATTAAAAATCCAGACACAAAATGTATGTGTAAGGATTTCCGCGAGCAAGAAAGCGGAATGTGTCATTGTGGGCTTTATATAAAGGAGCCCGATTAAAATGGACATCAATATATACATATTCGGCTTATTTCTTATCTTAATGTCGATGATGTTTTTCTATAATAACAATAATATGAGACCGAGGTTTTAAATGAGACGATTATTTATTATGCGTAAAGACCTGAATATGTCGGCGGGGAAACTCGCCGCACAGGTCGGACATTGTGCAGAAGCATATTGGACAAGAGGACTCCGTGCTGGGCTTAAGGTGTACGATGACTTTAAAGGTTACGACTGTGAAGTTATCATCCCTAAAGAAATCTATGAAGGATATGTAAACGGCTCTTTTGTTAAAACAATATGCGAAGCACGAAATAAGAACCATCTCCTAAAAGCCAAAACAATGGCTGATGACTTGGGTTTGGTTCAAAACGAAGACTATGGCTTAATCTACGACCGCTGTTTTACCGAACTCGAACCCGAAGAAGAGGACGGCACAACACTAACGGGGATATGGTTTAAGCCCTTAGATGACGATACTGCTCACACAATCAGTAAGAAGTATCAACTTTATAAGTAGAACGAAAGGATACATAATGGTAATTAACATTAAGAAAACAGATAGTAATGCTACTATCCCCACACGCGGTTCTGACCGTGCCGCAGGTTTCGATTTATATTCCAATGAAACATCGGTTCGTATTCCCGTTGGTGAAACCAGACTGATTGGTACTGGTGTATGTATGGAAATTCCCGATGGTTATGCAGGTTTGGTTTACGCACGAAGCGGTCTTGCCTCTAAGCGCGGTTTACGACCTGCGAACTGTGTAGGTGTTATCGACCCCGATTATCGCGGTGAAATTAAGGTAGCCCTACATAATGACTCTCAAGAGTGTCAGACAATCCATATTGGAGACCGTCTTGCACAGATTGTAATTACTCCGTTCTTAGCCGTTGACTTCAATGAAGTCGATGAGCTTGACGAAACCGACCGTGGCGAAGGTGGTTTCGGAAGTACAGGTGTGAGTAAAGAAACCACGCCCGAGTACGAACAACTCTCTTTATTTGACGCTTCTATGTAACAAATAAGGATTGAGTATGCAGAATAAAGAACTCACTTCTGCTCACTCAAATAAGATTTATGCTGCGCTTAAACTAATTGAAAACCTCTATAAACAAGGACTCATTGACCAACACATTTTTATAAATATTCTCAATGATTATAAGAGATGCGTCGATATATCTGATTTCAGATGTCGCACTCAATGATATATACATACCCAAACAGAATAGGAGGATATGAATGTATCAAGGTCTAATTGAGAGTCCAGAAATGCGTAGGGTTGTAATTTACGCAAGAGTTTCTACAGAGCACGAAGCTCAACTTTCCGCTTTGGAAAACCAGAAAGATTGGTACAAACCAATCCTTGCTCAACATCCAGAGTGGGAAGTTATAAGAATGTATGTTGATGAGGGTATAACTGGAACATCCGCAAAGAAGAGACCTCAATTTATGCAAATGATTGAAGACGCTGATTACGGCGAATTTGATTTGATTTTGACAAGAGAGGTCTCTCGTTTTGCCAGAAATACAGTTGATACCCTGCAATATACACGAGAGCTTAAATCTAAAGGCGTAGAGGTTTACTTTATCAACGATAATATCCGTACATTTGATGGTGATGGTGAATTAAGATTGACCATTATGGCTACCTTAGCACAAGACGAAAGCCGTAAGACTTCCGTTCGCGTTAAGAGTGGTCAACAAACATCAATGGATAACGGTGTTTACTACGGTAACGGTAATATACTTGGGTATGACCGTGTAGAACAAATCATCAACGGCAAGAAGCAAGTTGATTTTGTTATCAACCCCGACCAAGCACAAACCGTAAGAATGATATTCGACTGGTATCTTGACGGCGTTGGTATTCGTGCTATTAAATTTCGTTTAGAACAGGAAGGAAGACTTACTGCAACCGGCAAATCAAATTGGCACGAAAGCAATATCTCAAAGATATTACAGAATTCATTTTACTGTGGTATTATTACTTACCATAAAGAGTTTGTATCTGATTATCTTGAGCAGAAACGAATTCGTAATTTTGGTGATATGGAATATACCAAGGTGCGTGGCAGACACGAACCGATTATCACCGAAGAAGAATTTGATAAGGTTCAAAAGATGATTGCCAAGCGACGCAGAGAACTACCTACCGATGTATCAGGCAGAAGAAAACCTCTCGGAGAAAAGAGAGGTTGCGATGTTTGGACAGAATTACTTGTTTGCGAATGTGGTCATAAGTTCAACCGTAAAATATGGCATAAGACTGAGTGTGCTACGCAGTACGGATATCAGTGTTATAGTTCCATAAGGACGGGTACGATTGCAACCAGAACTAACAAAGGATTATCTACTGAGGGTGTGTGTAGAACTCCAATGATAGCAGGTTGGAAATTACAGATGATGGTTAAACATATCTTTAAAGAGTATCTGCATAATACTGTTGAAATCTTAGCACTCGCACAATCGATGTTGGATAAACATATCGATGATAAACAAGATACCAAAAATAATACTCGGCTAATCAAGCAAAAAGAAACCGAGATTGAAAAATTAAATAAGCGTTTAAATAATCTTATTGAGATGAGAGCAGACGGCGAAATTACTCGCGAGACCTTTCAGACCAAGAAAGAGGAAATCGAGACGCAGATTGGAAAACTCCAAAAAGAACTCATAGATTTAAAACCTCAAGAGAAGAAACCAACAGATGTTTCTCACGATGAGAAAATCAAAATCTTAAAGTTCTATTTGGAACAGTCGGTAAATCCAGATGCCGTTGAGAACATATCGGAAGATGTCATAAAGGCTTTTGTTACAAAAGTCGTTGTGAGAGAAGACGGTTTTGACTGGTATCTCAGATTTAGTCCCGATAATTCGCCAACCTCGTTAGGTATAAATGGTCGTAAAAAGAGTAATGCCACAATCTCCTCACTTCGTTTGCCGCAACACAGGCTGCTATCAAATATGGGGAGGACTAATCTGTACTTCAGTTTTAAGGTTAATTTCGACCAAGCAGAAGCATACAGAAAATCAACAGACCAATATCTTCGTGCAAAACAGTGGGAAGATTTAACTGTTGAAGTCTTT